>NZ_JBHUYG010000008.1:0-63569 GCF_042668795.1 Pedococcus sp. NPDC057267
GTCGTCGTCACCTCCTCCGGGTCCTCGGGCGCGCTGCCCGGCACCGAGCCCGGCTCGCTCAAGGTGACCCCGTATGCCGAGTACCCGCCCAAGGGCCGCGCCACCGGCGGGGTGCGCTGCCACCGGTTCCTCAAGGGCGAGGACACCCTCGTCCTCGCGTGGGCGGGCGAGACCCCGGCCCGGGCCGCCGCCGCCAACGGCGTCGCCATCGAGCTCCCCGAGGCCACCGGCCGCCGCGACGGCTCCGGCACCCCCGCCGCGAGCCCGATCGCGCGGATCGCGAGCCCGCCCCGGTGAGCGACTCCCCTGCCGAGCCCGGCGTGGCTGCCGGAGCCGCACGGCCCGCCGGCCACGGCCACTCCGCGCCCGACGCGTGCTCGGTGGGGTTCGACCGGGCCGACGTCGCCGCCTACGGCACGGCGGCACGGGCTGCCTTCTTCGTCGCCCTCGAGCAGCCCGGCCCGTGGGGCCGTGACGCCGCGACGCAGTCGCACCTGCCGGCCGAGCTCGGCGCGCGGCTGTCGTCCGCCTGCAGCGACCGTGGCGGCCGGCTCTCGCTGCTGCGCCGCCCCGGGCGGCACGCCGACGAGCACCACGGCGGGGGGCACGCGGCATACCTCGCGTGGAGCGGACCGGACGCCTGGCTGCTGCACGCCGTGGTCGAGGACCCGGCCACCCTGCTCTCCGTCGACCTCGACGCGCTGGCCCGTGGGGACCGCGACGCCGTCGTGGCGTCGCTGCCGGGGGTGGCCCCGGCCGACCCCGTGCTGCTCGTGTGCACCAACGGGCGCCGGGACGTCTGCTGCGCGGTGCGCGGCCGCCCGGTCGCCGTCGAGGCCGCCGCCGCACGCCCGGGGCGCGTCTGGGAGGCGTCGCACACCGGCGGCCACCGCTTCGCTCCCACCGGCGTCCTGCTGCCGCACGGCGCGACCCTCGCCCGGCTGGACACCGCCCTGGCCACGGCCGTCCTCGACGAGGCGGACCACGGCCGGCTCCCGGCCACCGCCCTCGGGCCGCGGCACGACCGTGGCCGCAGCGGCCTCGACCCCGACGCCCAGGCAGCCGAGTCCCACGTCCGCGCCGAGCACGGCGTCACCGACCTCGGTGCACTCGTCACCGAGCCGGTCGCGGGCGGGCCGGCGGGCCGGTATGCCGTGCGGCACCGGGACGGGCGCGCGTGGGTCGTCGAGGTGGAGCGGCGGGAGGCCGGGACCCTGCCGGAGTCCTGCGCCAAGCTGCCGGTCGCCGTCGTGCAGCGGCTGCCCCGCACCGTCGGCTGAGCCACCGCGCACCGCCGGGCCGGATGTGACACGCGTCACCTCTGGCGGTGACGGCCGAGTTACGCAATCGTTACCGGAACGTGCGCGCCGAACGATTGCGGGCCGCGGGCGTAAACGTTTACATGGGGTCGGTTCACCTCAGCGCTGAGGGGGCGTGTCCGCCTCAGCACGACGCGAGAAATGGAGGCGGGCACATGGCCCTCCGAATGCACACACGGCGCACCCTCACGGTGCTGGCCGGAGCCGCGTCCGTGGCGCTCGTCGCCGCGGCGTGTGGTGGTGGGAGCAGTGGCGGCAACAGCGCTGCGTCCTCGGGCGCGGACAGCCGCGGTCCCATCACCTATGTCCAGGGCAAGGACAACAGCAACTTGCTCGGCCCGATGGCCGAGAAGTGGAACTCCACGCACCCGAACGAGAAGGTGACGGTCAAGGAGCAGTCCGACCAGGCCGACCAGCAGCACGACGACCTCGTGCAGCACTTCCAGGCCAAGGACCCCGGCTACGACGTCGTCTCGGTCGACGTCGTCTGGACCGCGGAGTTCGCCGCCAAGGGCTGGCTGACGCCGCTCAAGGACAAGTTCGCCCTGCCGACTGACGGCTTCCTCGCGCCGACCGTCAAGGCCGCGACCTACAACAACACGCTGTACGCCGCCCCGACGTCCTCCGACGGCGCGATGCTGTACTACCGCAGCGACCTCGTCCCCACCCCGCCGAAGACCATCGACGAGATGTGGTCGATGTGCTCGATCGCCAAGAAGAACGGCATCGACTGCTTCGCCGGCCAGTTCGCCAAGTACGAGGGCCTGACCTGCAACGCCACCGAGTGGATGAACGCCTACGGTGCCAAGGTTGTCGACTCCGCCGGCAAGCCGACGGTCGACTCCCCCGAGGCGGCCAAGGGCCTGCAGGTGCTCGCCGACCACTACAAGAACGGTGACATCCCCAAGCAGGCGATCACCTACCAGGAGGAGCAGAGCCGGCAGTCCTTCGAGGACGGCAAGCTGCTGTTCCTGCGCAACTGGCCGTACGTCTACAACCTGGCCAGCACCGACGCCTCGTCCAAGGTCAAGGGCAAGTTCAAGGTCGCCCCGCTCCCGGGCGTCAGCGGCCCCGGCACCTCGACGCTCGGTGGCCACATGGCGGCCATCAGCGCCTTCTCGAAGCACAAGGCCACCGCGCTGGACTTCCTGAAGTTCCTCACCTCGCCGGAGCAGCAGAAGACGAACATGGAGAAGGGGTCCCTCGCCCCGGTCATCGAGTCCATCTACACGGACCCGGCGCTCGTCTCCAAGTACCCGTACCTGCCGGTGCTGAAGGAGTCCATCTCCAACGCCGTGTCCCGCCCGGTGACGCCGTTCTACCCCGCCGTCACGCAGGCCATCCAGGAGAACAGCTTCGCCGCGATCCAGGGCCAGAAGACGCCGCAGCAGGCGGTCAAGGACATGCAGGACGCCATGAAGGCCGCGTCCGGCGGCTGACCTGACGGTCCCAGCATTCCCAGTGGTGTGGGGGTGGTCCCCACCGGGGCCACCCCCACACCCGTTCGGCGGCACGACCGCCACGCACGACTGGCGGGACCACCGCCACCCACCGCCGGCGGCAGCACCGCCAGGCAGCACCACCTGAACACTCGAGCATGACGTCCGCCACCCGCCCTCCCCCGAGGGCGCGGCGCCGCCGGGGCAAGGAGCAGGCATGAGCGCAGTCGCAGAGTCGACGAAGAAGTCGACCCCCACGAGGGACAGGGCGCCCAAGGAGAAGGGGCTCCACGCGGGCCAGGGTCGTCAGGGGCTGCTGCTCGTGACCCCCACCCTCATCTTCCTGGCCGTCATCATCATCTACCCGCTGCTGCGGGCAGTGCAGCTGTCGTTCCAGAAGGACGCCGGCCTCGATCCCGCCACCGGCCTGTTCGTCGAGGGCGGCAGCGCCGGGATCTCCAACTACACCCACTGGCTGCTGCAGCAGTGCGGCAACGTCGACTGCCCCCCGGGAACCCTCGGCGCGCAGTTCTACGGCGCCTTCTGGGTGACGATGTTCTTCACCGTGACCAGCGTCGTCATCGAGGTCATCCTCGGCATGTGGTTCGCGATGATCATGAACCGCGAGTTCCGCGGCCGCGGCCTGGTCCGCGCCGCGATCCTCGTCCCGTGGGCGATCCCCACGGCGGTCACCGCCAAGCTCTGGTTCTTCATCTTCGCCTACGAGGGCATCGCCAACAAGCTGCTGGGGTTCGTCGGGATCTCGCCCCAGCTGTGGACCAGCGACCCGTTGGCCGCGAAGTTCGCGATCGTCATCGCCGACGTCTGGAAGACCACGCCCTTCATGGCGCTGCTCATCCTCGCCGGCCTGCAGCTCATCCCGGGTGACGTCTACGAGGCCGCCGAGATCGACGGCGCCACCAAGTGGCAGACGTTCCTGCGCATCACGCTGCCCCTGGTCAAGACGCCGCTCATGGTCGCCGTGCTGTTCCGCACCCTCGACGTGCTGCGCATCTACGACCTCCCAGCCATCCTCACGCAGGGCGCCGGCGGGACGACCTCGTTGTCGATGCTCGTCATCAGGCAGATCCGCTCCGGGTTCCACAGCGCGTCCGCCCTGTCGACCATCGTCTTCCTCCTCGTCGCGTTCGTCGCCTTCCTCTTCATCAAGTTCGGTGGCGCCGACGTGATCCAGCGCCCGCCGCAGGCGAAGAAGCCGAAGAAGGAAGAACCCCAGACCGGCAACCCCGTCGCCGCCAACGCCACCTCCACGGGAGCCTGACATGACTGCCACCACCGCCACCACGGCTCCTCCGGCCACCGGCTCCAGCCAGTCGCAGGAGATCCACTTCCGCAGTGACCGCGGCGCCAAGATCCGCATGTACATCGGGCTGGTCGTCCTGGTGATCTGGGGCCTGGCCCCGTTCTACTGGATGGTCGTCACGGCCTTCCGCGACGTCGGCTACACCTTCGACAGCTCACCGTGGCCGACGCACGTCACCCTCGACAACTTCAAGACGGCCTTCTCGACCGCCCGTGGCAACCACTTCGGCGCCGCGCTCGTCCACTCGATCATCATCGGCATCGTGACCACCGCGGTCGCCATGCTCGTCGGGGTCTTCGCCTCGTACGCCCTGGCGCGGCTCAACTTCCCCGGCAAGTACGTCGTGCTCGGCATCATCCTGGGGTCGTCCATGTTCCCCGGCGTCGCACTGGTCTCGCCGCTCTTCCAGCTGTTCTCCAGCCTCGGCTGGCTGAGCGGCGTCAACTACCAGGCGCTGATCATCCCGAACATCTCCTTCGCGCTACCGCTGACGATCTACACGTTGACAGCGTTCTTGTCGGAGATGCCGTGGGAGCTCGAGGAGTCGGCGCGGATCGACGGCTGCACGCCGGGCCAGGCGTTCCGCAAGATCATGCTGCCCCTCGCCGCTCCCGGCCTCTTCACGACCGCGATCCTGGCGTTCATCGCGAGCTGGAACGAGTACCTGCTGGCCCAGCAGTTCTCCACCCCGTCCACGCAGACCGTGACCGTCGCCATCGCCCAGTTCACCGGCGCGCAGCCGCACCAGGAGCCGTACACCGCGGTCATGGCCGCTGGAACCATCGTCACCGTGCCGCTCATCATCATGGTGCTGGTGTTCCAGCGGGCAATCGTCTCCGGCCTCACGGCGGGAGGTGTCAAGGGCTAGGCGCAGCCTGGCCCGGACGGCATGGGACTGTTCAACCCGGGCAGCGGCACCGGGGACGCACGCGCGAAGGCGCAGCGCCTCGACACCCTGCTCGGAATCCTGGGTTTCTTCACGTTCATGGCGGCGGTGCAGACCGTCGTGCTCGAGGTCCGCGGGGAGGCGGCGGGTGGTTCCGCCGCCCTCCTCGCGGTGCTCCTGCTGGCCTGCTGGCTCGTCTGGCGAGCCCGCCGCAACACGGGAGCCTGAACCACAGCGGGGAGGGGTGGATGAGCACCATCGGGGACGTGGCCCGCGCCGCCGGCGTGTCGGTGGCGACCGTCTCGCGCGCCCTGCGGGGCCTGGACCGGGTGAGCCCGCAGACGCGGGACCGCGTGCTGAAGGCGGCGGCCGAGCTCAACTACATGGCCTCCCCCGCGGCGACGAGCCTGGTGTCCGGGCGGACGCGGGGCATCGCGGTCGTCACGCCGTACTTCGACCGCTGGTTCTTCGCCACGGTCGTCAGCGGCATCGAGAAGGAGCTGCGGGACAAGGGCTACCACGTCCTGCTCTGCGACCTCGAGGGCCACACGTTCGACACCCGCCTGCCCATCACCCAGAGCATGTTCTGGAAGCGGGCGGACGGCATCATCCTGCTCAACGTGCCCCCCGACGCCAGCGAGCTGGCGCTGATCGACCGGCTCGGCCTGCCGGTGGTCACCGTGGGCAACCGGCAGCCGGGGTGGCCTTCGGTGCGGATCGACGACCGGGCGGCGATGGCCCTCGCGACGCGGCACGTCATCGGCCTGGGTCACCGCGACATCGCGTATGCCGGGACCGTGCCGGGGTCGATCACGCACCTCCAGACGCCCTACGACCGGCGGGAGGCGTTCACCGCGGTCATGCGTGAGCACGGGCTGACCTGCCCGCCCGACTGGGTGCTGGAGTGCGACTGGACGGCCGCCGGTGCGATGGAGCACGCCGACCGGCTCTTCGCCAGCGGCCACCTGCCCACGGCTGTCGTGGCGGCGTCGGACGAGATGGCCTTCGGGGTGATGGCCTCCGCCCGCCGGCACGGGCTCGACGTGCCCGGTGACGTGTCGGTCATCGGCATCGACGACCACGTGTACTCCGACATCATGGGGCTCACCACGGTCCGCCAGGACGTGCTCGCCCAGGGGCGCCGGGCCGGGCGCATCATGCTCGACGCGCTCCACGGGCACGTCGACCCCGACCTCGACGAGGTCCTCGGCATCACCCTGGTCGACCGTGGCTCGACGGCGCCGGTCGGATCCCGAGTGGCGAAACGCCTGACGACGGCCGGGACGAGGTCCTGACCGCACGCTGCTCTCAGGCGTCGATGCGCTCGCGACCGAGGTCTGCGGCGGACTCCACGATGAAGTCCTTGCGCGGCGCCACGTCGTTGCCCATGAGCAGCTCGAACACGCGCTCGGCCGCCTCGGCGTCCTCGAGCCGGACGCGGCGCAGGGTGCGGTGGCGCGGGTCCATGGTGGTCTCCGCGAGCTGGTCGGCGTCCATCTCGCCGAGACCCTTGTACCGCTGGAGCGGCTGCTTGATCGTCCGGCCCCGCTTGTTGAGGTTCGCGACCGTCGCGCGCATCTCGCCCTCGGAGTAGGTGTAGATGAGCTCGTTCTTCTTCGAGCCCGGGTTGACGACCTCGATCCGGTGCAGCGGCGGCACCGCGGCATACACCCGGCCGGCCTCCACCAGCGGTCGCATGTAGCGGAAGAAGAGGGTGAGCAGCAGGGTCCTGATGTGGGCGCCGTCGACGTCGGCGTCGGTCATGATGATGACCTTGCCGTAGCGGGCCGCGTCGAGGTCGAAGCTGCGACCCGAGCCGGCACCGATGACCTGGATGATGGCGGCGCACTCGGCGTTCTTGAGCATGTCCGAGACGGACGCCTTCTGGACGTTCAGGATCTTGCCGCGGATGGGCAGCAGGGCCTGGTAGTCGCTGGAGCGGGCGAGCTTGGCCGTGCCGAGGGCGCTGTCGCCCTCGACGATGAACAGCTCGGACTTCTCCACGTCGGTGGAGCGGCAGTCGGCCAGCTTGGCCGGCAGGCTGCTCGTCTCGAGGGCGTTCTTGCGGCGCTGGGTCTCCTTGTGCAGCCGCGCGCTGATGCGCGACTTCATCTCCGAGACGACCTTCTCCAGCAGCAGCGAGGCCTGGGCCTTGTCACCGCGCTTGGGCGAGGTGAGCCGGGCCGTGAGCTCCTGCTCGACGACCTTGGCGACGATGGCCCGGACGGCGTTGGTGCCCAGCACCTCCTTGGTCTGGCCCTCGAACTGCGGCTCGGCGAGGCGCACCGTGACGACCGCGGTGAGGCCGGCGAGGACGTCGTCCTTCTCCGGCTTGTCGTTGCCGACCTTGAGCCGGCGGCTGTTGACCTCGAGCTGCTTGCGGAAGACCTTGAGCAGCGCCTGCTCGAAGCCGGCCATGTGCGTGCCGCCCTTGGGCGTCGCGATGATGTTGACGAAGGACGAGACCTTCGAGTCGTAGCCGGTGCCCCAGCGCACCGCGATGTCGACGCCGCACTCGCGCTCGACCTCGGTGGGGGTCATGTGGCCCTTGGAGTCGAGCACGGGCACGGTCTCGGTGAAGGTGCCGGTGCCCTGCAGCCGCCACACGTCGGTGACCGCGGTGTCGGGGGCGAGGAACTCGGCGAACTCGGAGATGCCCCCGTCGTGCAGGAACACCTCCTCGTGCGGGCCGTTCTCCCCCGGGGTCCCGGGCACGCGGCGCTCGTCGCGGATGACGATCGCCAGGCCGGGCACGAGGAAGGACGTCTGGCGCGCCCGGGCCACGAGCTGGTCGTAGTCGAAGGCCGCGTCCTTGAGGAAGATCTGCCGGTCGGCCCAGTAGCGGACGCGGGTGCCGGTGACGCCTCGCTTCGCCTTGCCGACCACCGCGAGCTCGGAGGACCGCTCGTAGGGCGTGAACTCGTGGTCGGGGCTCTTGTCGTCGCTCGCGACGTCCGGGAAGTAGCCGGGCTCGCCGCGCCGGAAGCTCATGGCGTAGGTCTTGCCGCCGCGGTCGACCTCCACGTCGAGGCGCGAGGACAGCGCGTTGACGACGGAGGCGCCGACGCCGTGCAGGCCGCCGGACGCCGTGTAGGAGCCGCCGCCGAACTTGCCACCGGCGTGCAGCTTGGTGAAGACCACCTCGACGCCGGTCAGCCCGGTGCGGGGCTCGATGTCGACGGGGATGCCGCGGGCGTTGTCGCGCACCTCGACCGACCCGTCGCGGTGCAGCACGACCTCGATCCGCTCGCCGTAGCCGGCCAAGGCCTCGTCGACGGCGTTGTCGATGATCTCCCAGAGGCAGTGCATGAGGCCGCGGCCGTCGGTCGAGCCGATGTACATGCCCGGCCGCTTGCGGACGGCCTCGAGGCCCTCGAGGACCTGCAGGTGGTGGGCGCTGTAGTCGCTCGACGACTTGGTCGTCGCGGCCTTCTTGGCGGTGGTCTCGGTGGTGGCGGTGGCCACGGTCTGTGCTGCTCCTGTGCTGGGTCGGCCCCGGTGGGAGGTGCCCCGTCGTGCGGGTGCCCGGGTGGGGCACCACGCTATCCCGGCGCACCGACGAGGCCGCGCAGGCACGCGGCATACGACATCGGGCGTAGCCCCCGCGAGCCCCTCGCGCCCCACCCGGGCCGGTTCCTCCCATCCACCGGACGCCCGAGCACCGAATCCACTGATGTGACATGCATGACGTGCATCACGACCCAATGCGGGCCGGGAAGAACAGCGCATGCTTGACTGTTGCTACCGGCGCCGGACCGGGACGGCCTCCGCGGAGGTCGAACCCCGGACCGGAGTAGGACGTCTCATCGGAGACACGACTTATGGAGGAAGGCTGACGTGACCACTGCACTGGCACCCACTCTGAGTGCGGCCGACCGCTGCGACCGCTGCGGAGCCCAGGCCTACGTGCGCGCTCGCCTTCACGCTGGCGGTGAGCTGCTGTTCTGCGCCCACCACGGACGCGAGCACCTGCCCAAGCTGCGCGAGTACGCCGACATCGTCGACGAGACGGACCGCCTCAACGAGACCCCCGCCATCGCGCCGGACGACGAGCGGTAGCCGCCTCTAGGCTTCCGGGATGGAAGCCTCCACCTGGGTCCCCGCCCTCCTGATCCTGATCGGGATGGTGGGGATCGTCATTCCCGTGCTTCCCGGGCTGTTCCTGTGCCTGGCCGCGGTGTTCCTCTGGGCGCTCGACGCCCGGTCCGAGCTGGGCTGGACGGTCTTCGGGGTGTGCGCGGTGCTGTGGGGGGCCGGGGTGGGGCTGCAGTACGCCGTGCCCGGCCGGCGGATGAGGGCCGCCGGCGTGCGCAGCTCGACCCTCGTGCTGGCCGTGCTCGTCGCTGTGGTGGGGTTCTTCGTCATCCCGGTCGTGGGCGCGTTCGTCGGATTCGTGCTCGGGATCTACCTCGTCGAGCTGAGCCACTCGCGGGACCGGGCCCTGGCCTGGGTGTCGACGAAGGCGGCGCTGCGCGCGGTGTTCCTGTCGATGGGGATCGAGCTGCTCGCGGCGGTGGCGATCGCCGTGACCTGGGTCGTGGGGGTGCTGCTCGCCCGCGCCTGACCCCGCTCGTCTGTGCACACACGCGCGTGTTACTGCGCGCTGATCCGCTCCGTGCGCAGGCACACGCTGGTCTGTGCGCAGACCTCCGGGCGCGCCACGTACGTGGCGTAGCTGGAGGTTTCGGGTCGGGTGGGCGTCAGTAGTCGTCGCGCCGGCGGTCCCAGCGCTGCTCCATCCGCTCCATGAACGACCCGCCGCGCGGCGACCGGGTGCGCGGCGCGGGGGTGGCGCGGCGGATGGTGCCGTCGGACTGCACGCTGCCGAGGCGGGCGCGACGGCGCTGCGGCGTGAGGGCGAAGGCGGCCGAGGCGACCATCACCGCGAAGCCGACGGCGCCGAGGACCCAGAGCTGGGTGTTGACCCCGACGAGCACGACCCCGAGACCGATGACGACACCGACGACACCGACCGCGATCCGGCGCCGCTGGGCGGCGCGGGCCCCGGCGCCCTGCATCTGCGAGGCGAACTTGGGGTCCTCGGCGTACAGCGCTTGCTCCATCTGCTCGAGAAGCTGCTGCTCGTGCTCTGACAGGGGCACCGTGACCTCCTACGTTCGGTGTTCACCACCGCCAACGCACAGCCCCACCGGATGGTTCACCGAGGGCGAATCGGCGCCGGTCAGGGCTGCTGTGCTGACGTCTTCAGGATAAGTCCCCACGGGGGGATGCACTACCTGATCGGTGACCTCCGTCACGGATGAGGCTGGCGGGACGGACGCTGCCGGCGCCGAACCGCGCGCTGGCCCGGTCGACCGCCCGATCGGCCTCGCGCCAGCCCGCGTCCGGCTCGTCGAGCAGGCCCTGGATCGGGGCGCCCTCGGTGTCGACGAGGCCCTCCATCCGCACCCCGACGAGGCGGATCCGGGCGCGCTGCAGCCCGAGCCCGTCGAAGAGGGAGCGGGCGGTCGCGTAGATGTCACGGCTGACGTCGGTGGGGTCGCGCAGGGTGCGGCTGCGGGTGATGGTCGTGAAGTCGGCGAAGCGCACCTTGATGCTCACCGTCCGCCCCATCATCCCGGCGGAGCGCACGCGCGCCGCGGTGCGGTCGCTGAGCTTGAGCAGCTCGCGGTGGATGTATGCCGGGTCGTCGACGTCGTGCTCGAACGTCTCGTCCGAGCCGATGGACTTCTCCCGCCGGACCGGCTCCACGTGGCGCGGGTCGCGGCCCCACGACAGGTCGTGCAGGTGCGGGCCGAGGCCGTCGCCCAGGGCGCGGCGGAGGGTCTCCAGCGGCGTGTGGGCGATGTCGGCGACGGTGTGCAGGCCGAGCCGGACCAGTGCCTCCTCCGTCTTGTCCCCCACGCCCCAGAGGGCGCCGACGGGCAGCTGCTGGACGAACCCGACGACCTCGTCCCGGGGCACGACGACCATGCCGTCGGGCTTGGCCAGCCCCGAGGCCAGCTTCGCGACGAACTTGGTCGGGGCGACCCCGACCGAGCAGGTGATGCCCTGCTCGTCGTGGACGGTGTCGCGGATGAGCTGGCCGATCCGGGCGGGGTTGCCCAGCCGTCGCACCGACCCGGACACGTCGAGGAACGCCTCGTCGAGAGACAGCGGCTCGACGACCGGGGTGATGGTGTCGAAGGTCGCCATGACCGCCGCCGAGATCCGGGAGTAGAGGGCGTGGTCGGGGGCGATGACGGTCGCCTGCGGACACAGGCGCCGGGCGCGCGACATCGGCATGGCCGAGGCCACCCCGAACCGGCGGGCCTCGTAGGTCGCCGATAGCACCACGCCGCGGTTGCCGCCGCCGATGATGACCGGGGTGCCGACGAGCTCGGGCCGGCTCAGCAGGGACGCCGAGGCGTAGAAGGCGTCCATGTCGACGTGCAGGACCGTGCAGCCGGTGTCGTCCGGCGGCCCGGCAGCCCCGCGCTGCGGCAGGGCGTACTGCCGCCGGCTCACGGGCGGGCCCCTGCGCTGACCGGCCTTCCGGCGGTGACCGTCCCCCCTGCGGTGACCGGCCCGCCGGCGGGGGCGGGGGCTGCGGGGTGCGACGCGGGCGCCGGCGGATGCGCTGGCACGGACAGACCGCTAGCGGTGGGCGAGGACGTGCACGGCTGAGCCGAGCTGTCCGAGGAAGGCGAACTGCGGGGAGTCGGTGACGGCCTGCTCGAGGCGCAGCAGCGCCACCCGGTCGGCGTCGGTGTCGACCAGCGCCGAGGGGACGAGGTCGCTGAACGTGCGCACGCCGTGCACCGCGTCGACGACCAGCCCTGCCTGCTCGACCATGGCCCGCAGCGCATCGGCATCGAAGCGCCGGGGCAGGGGGTCCTGGCTTCCCCAGCGCCCGTCCGCGCTGGTGAGGGCCTGCTCGGCCTGGGCGAACTGCCCCGCGAGGGCGCGCGCGAGCACGACGGCGAGCCGCTGGGCGGCGACGAGGCTGAGCGAGCCGCCGGGCGCGAGGACGGCAGCGAGGGCGGCGAGGGTGGCCTGCGGGTCGTCGACGACCTCGAGGGTGCCGTGGCAGCAGACGAGGTCGACCGGGTCGGAGCCCACGACGGCGGTGAGGCTGTCGGCGTCGCCCTGGACCGCGTGCACCCGCGCCGCGACCCCGCGCTCGCCGCTGCGGCGCGAGAGGGACGCCAGGGCGTCCGGGCTCGGGTCCACCACCGTGACGTCGTGGCCCAGCTCGGCGATGGGGACCGCGAGGCCGCCGGTGCCGCCGCCGAGGTCGAGCACCCGCAGGGGCCGGCCGACCTCCGCGGCGCGGCGCTCGACGACGTCGTGGACCGCGGCCCAGACCGCCGAGGTGCGCAGCGAGGTCTCGACGCCACCACGGCGGGTGCGCCACTGCTCGTCGGCCACGCGGTCCTCCTCCACAGACATCGGGACGGGGCAGTGCGGCGGCCTGGGGCGCCACGGGTCTGCCTCGACGGCCAGCCTAGTCGGCGGGGCTGACGGCGGTCGGCACGTCCGGGCCGGCGGCCCTCCTCGACGAACGTCCGTTGCCGGGCATCGTCCGTCCGGTCCGTGTCGTCCGGAACCTCCCACTCCGGGCGCGTCCGCGCGGTTAGCGTGCACGCGCTCCCGCCGTCCGATCCCCCGAGGACCCGCCACACCGTGCCACCGCTCCCCCGCCACCCCAGCGACTCCGGCCTCCCGGCCGGCGAGCCGACTCCGAACCGCCGCACCCGTCCGGGCCCCCGCCGTCCGGGCCGCCGTCCGGGCCCTGCCGCCCTCCGCGTCCGGGGCGCCCTCGCCGTGGCGGCCGCGGTTGCCGCGCTCGTCGCCGGCTGCGGGCCGGCGGCGACCTCGACGGCTCCCTCGGTCCCGGCGGGGTCGACGGGCAGCTCGACGGCGACCGGGTCCGGCGGGGTTGCGGGCAACGCGGCGAGCGCCACGAGCCTCGCGCCGGCGCCGGCCATGGCCCCGTCCACCAGCTCGCCGAGCAGCGCCGGACCGCCGGCACGCTCCGGGACGGCGCTGGCGCTGCTGGGCACGCTGGTCGTCAAGGGACGCGGGCCGATGACCGGGTACTCGCGGGACCAGTTCGGCGCCGCGTGGACCGACACCGACCGCAACGGGTGCGACCAGCGCAACGACGTGCTGCGGCGCGACCTGCGCGGGATCCGGCTCGAGGCCGGCACGCACGGCTGCGTCGTCCTGTCCGGGACGCTGCTCGACCCGTACACCGGGCGCACGATCGCGTTCACCCGCGGCTCCGGCACGTCGGCGGCGGTGCAGATCGACCACGTCGTCCCCCTCGCCGACGCCTGGGTCAAGGGAGCTGTGCGCTGGGACGTCGGCACCCGGACCGCCTTCGCCAACGACCCCCTCAACCTGCTCGCCGTGAGCGGCCCGGTCAACGACGCCAAGGGCGCCGGGGACGCCGCGACCTGGCTGCCGCCGGCCAAGGGGTACCGGTGCGCGTACGCCGCGCGGCAGGTCGCCGTGAAGGCGAGGTATGCCGTCACCGTCACCGCAGCCGAGCGTGACGCGCTGGCGCGCGTCCTCGGCACCTGCCCCGCGACCCCGGTGCCCACAGCGGCACCCGTCCCCCTCGGGGGCTGGCCGGTCGCCACGGCCGGCTCGTCCCCGGCACCGAGTCCGACCTCGTCGACCAGCACCAGCTCGTCCGCCACCACGCCGTCGGGCACGTCCACCTCGGCGGTGGTGCAGGGGGTGCACGCGGGTGCCTTCTGCTCCCCCGAGGGCGCCCTCGGTCGCACGAGCGCGGGGACGCTCATGCGGTGCAGCACGACGGCGACCGACCCCCGCGCCCGCTGGCGCAGGGCCTGACCTCTCCCGCCGTCGTGCGCCGGCGTCAGTGGCCGGAGCTGCCCGGGCTGGAGTGCCACAGCTTGCGCGGCGGGTCGAGCCGGTCGGCACCCGGGCCGCCGGGGACCGCGGTACCGCGCGCGAGCCGGTGCGAGCCCCGGACGTCCTCGCCCGGCGGCTTGGTGTCGGCGTAAGGAGACTGCCGGAACCCCGAGGCGTGGACGAGCACCCGCCGCCCGCCCCGCAACGCCTCCTGGTGGGCGGCCTCCTCCGCCTGCGCCTGCTCGGCGGCCGCGCGCTCGGACTCCTCCATCGCGGCATACACCGCCTCCACCCCGCCACGCTGCCATGCCTCCCACAGCGGCGGGAGCTCCCACGCGCCGGTCGCCCGCAGCGAGATGCCCCGCGGACCGGTGCGTCGCACCACGCCGCGCACGAGCAGCATCCACGAGTGGAAGACCGTTGCGGCGTAAGGGCCCTGGACGTCCTCGAAGAACGTCGCGTCGACCGGCCCGGTCGAGTCGTCGAGGGTGAGGAAGACGACGCGCCGGCCCGAGCGGATCGGTGGGGTCTGGGTGGCGACCTTGACCCCGCAGGCCCAGACCGTCGACCGGCTGCGGGCGGAGAGCAGGTCGCGGCTGCGGGTGACGCCGAGCGCGTCGAGCATCGGCGCGTAGAACTCGACGACGTGCGCGCTCGCGTCGAGGCCGAGGATGTCGAGCTCGGCCCGGACCCGCTCGGGTCCGCTCAGCTCGGGCAGCCCGGTGCCGGTGGTGAGCTCGGGGCGGTCGCCGAGGTCGAGGACGAGCTGGGTGGGCTGGAGGTCGGCCGCGGTCACCGGTGCGGCCGCCTGCGACTGCGCCGCGGCACGGCCCCGCACCTGGTCCCCTGCGAGCACGTCGGGCAGCGTCGACGCCTCACCGCGCGACCGGCCGCGGGGTGCGACCCGGCGGCTCGAGCGGCCGACGGCACGGGTCCAGCGGTCGAGCTCGGCGAGGTGGAGCAGCAGGTCGCGCCGGGTGGTGCGGCCGCGCCGCCCCAGGCCCGCCGTCGTCGGGCCGGACGTCAGGCCCGGCACCCCGCCGGAGACCGCACCGATGCCGTAGAGCCGGTCGAACGCACCCGCGAGGACGAGCCGCTCGGCGACCGGCCGCGACACCCGTGCGCGGTGCCAGAAGTCGGACAGCCCGGCATACGGCTGGCCGGCGACGATGCGCGCCACCTCGGCGTCGCTGATCCCGCGGACGTCGGCGAGCGAGAGGCGGATGCCGTAGTCGCTGGCGTCGGGCAGGTCACCGGTGAACACGTCGGCCGCGGTCCTGTCACCGGGGCCGCCGGGGAGCACCGGGCGCCCGCCGAGGGGGTCGAGCCGCTCGACCCGCTCGACCCGGTAGGTGCCGGTGGAGGCGTTGACGTCCAGGCCCAGCACGGTGATGCCGAGCGAGCGGGCGTCGTCGAGGATGAGCCGCTTGGGGTACATGCCCGGGTCGTGGGTGAGCACCCCCGCGAGGAAGGCCGCCGGGTGGTGGGTCTTGAGCCACGCCGAGTGGTAGGTCGGCAGGGCGAACGCGGCGGCGTGGGCCTTGCAGAAGCCGAACGACGCGAACGCCTTGAGCACCTCCCAGATGCGGTCGGTGTCCTCGCGGGTGTACCCACGGGCCAGCGCCGCGGGACGCCACCACGCCTCGATCTCGACCTGGCCGCCGGGGGTGCCGAGCGCGCGCCGGACCTCGTCGGCCTGCGCCAGTGAGACGCCGGTCGTCTCGGCGACGATCATGAGCACCTGCTCGTGGAAGACCACGACGCCCTCGGTCTCCTCCAGCGCCGCGATGAGGGTGGGGTGCAGGTACGAGGCGGCCTTCCAGCCGTGCCGGGCCTCGAGGAACGGCGTGATCATGTCGGACTTCACCGGTCCGGGGCGGAACAGCGAGATGTCGATGACGAGGTCCTCGAACCGCTGCGGCCCGAACTTGCCGATGAGCTCGCGCTGCCCCGGGCTCTCGATCTGGAAGCAGCCGAGGGTGTGGCTGGTGCGGATCAGCCGGAAGGTCGCCTCGTCGTCGAGCGGCACCTGCGACTGGTCGTCGAGGTCGACCGTGACGCCGTCGACCCGCTCCACCTCGGCCACGGCGTGCGCCATCGCGGACTGCATCCGGATGCCGAGCACGTCGAGCTTGAGCAGCCCCATCGTCTCGACGTCGTCCTTGTCGTACTGGCTCATCGGGAACCCCAGCCAGCTCGCCTCGACCGGCGTGCGGTCGAGCAGGCTGCCGTCGGACAGCACGACGCCGCACGGGTGCAGTGCGATGTGGCGCGGCAGCCCGTCGAGCCGCTCGACGAGGTCGAACAGCGCGCGCAGGCGGGGGCTGTCGAGCCCGCGGGAACGCAGCTCGGGCAGCTCGGCGATGGCGTTGCGGACGTCGCGGGCGCGGATGTGCGGGAACGCCTTGGCGATCTCGTCGACCTCCACCGGGGCCATGCCGAGCGCCGCGCCGACGTCGCGGATCGCGTGCCGGACCTTGTAGGTGTCCATCATCGACACGCAGGTCACCCGGTCGCCGCCGAACCGCTCGAGGACCTTCTCGTAGACCTCGGTGCGCCGGGCCGACTCGACGTCGATGTCGATGTCGGGCAGCTCGGCGCGCAGCGGGCTGCAGAACCGCTCCATGATGAGGCCGTAGCGGATCGGGTCGACCCCGCTGATCCCGAGCAGGTAGTTGACCAGCGACCCCGCCCCCGACCCGCGCGCCGCGACCCGGACCCCCATGTCTCGGATGAGGTCGACCACCTCGGCGACGGTGAGGAAGTACGAGGCGTACCCGAGCTCGGCGATGACCTTGAGCTCGTCGACGAGCCGGGTCTCGACGGCGGACAGCTCGCGCTCGCCCAGCCCGGGGTACCGCCAGGCGAGCTTGTCGCGGCAGCGCTGCTCGAGCCGGACCTGCGGGCTCTCCCCCGCCTCGATGCCCAGGACCTCCGGCTCGGGCAGGTGGACCGACCCGATGCCCAGGTCGTGCCGGGCGCTCTGGGCGCACGCCAGCCCCAGGGCGAGGGTGCGCTCGAGCAGCGCGTCGGCCCGGGTCCGGTCGCCGCCGGTGACCGCGAGCGCCACCTCGCGCATGGTGTCGGTGCTCGCGAGGTGGGCGGCGTCGGTGACCCGGTCGAGGTGGCGGGTGTCGAGGGCGACGAGCCGGCGGGCCGCGTCGAGGACGTCGACGACCGCGGACTCGGCCGGGTCGACGTGGCGGACCGCCGCGGTGAGGACCGCGGGCAGCCCCGCCTCGTCGGCGAGCCCGAGCATCCGCGCGGCGTGGACGCGCGAGGCCGGGGTGCCGGACGGGCCGCCGTGACAGACCACTTCGACCACGAGCGCGCCGGGCGGCAGCCGGTGCTGCCACCGGGCGAGCAGCGCCCGGGCCCGGTCGGGCCGCCCGGCGAGGACCGCCCGGCCCACGTCGGAGTCCGGGCCGAGCAGGACGACGAGCGGGCTCGGGTGGCCGTCCGGGGCGGCGCACCGCGCGGCGACGGTGTCGAGCGAGGTCACCGGCCTCCCCCGCTCGCCGCGCAGGTGGGTGTCGGTGACGAGCCGGCACAGCGCGGCATACCCCACGCCCCCGGGCAGCCCGCTCCCCCGCCCGCGGGCGAGCACGGTGACGCGCGGGTGGCGCGGGTCGACGACGGCGCCGCCGCGCACCGGGGTGCGTGGCCGGGCCGCCGGCGGCAGGTATGCCGCGTGCCCGCCACCGCCGGCGGCGTCGGCGAGGACGCGGTCGGCGAGGGTCCGGTCGACGGGTCGGGGTCCACCCCGGGCCGGGTCGTCGGGACCGCCGGCGCGCGCGCCGGGACGGTCCGGGTCGGGACCGACCGCGAGGTCGACCCCGAGCACCGGGGAGATGCCGGCGGCGGTGGCCGCCCGGACGAACCGGACCGCGCCGTAGAGCCCGTCGCGGTCGGTGAGCGCGAGCACCGGCTGGCGGTGCTGGGCGGCCCGCTCGACGATCGCCTCGGGCGTGGCGGTGCCGTAGCGCATCGAGAACCCCGAGGCGACGTGGAGGTGGACGAAGTCGGTCACGGCGACCCCCCGCCCCGGACCGGCGCCGCGGAAGCACCGGGCGCCGCGGACACTGCGGACGCCGCGACGGTGGGCACGAGCACGTCGCGGTCGACGGCGGTGACCGGCAGGCCGAGGGTGCGGCACACGAGCTCGAGGAACGTCTCGGACTGGCGCAGCAGGTCGTCGGCCTCGCGGGCGGTGTGCGGGCCGGGCCGGGCCGCGACCAGCTCGAAGAAGCCGGCCCACTCGGCGAGCTCGGGCGCGACCGACGGCACCAGCTCCCAGAGGCTGCGCGGACCGGCCGGGCCCCCGGGACGGGTGCGGGCGGCGACCACGGCGGCGGCGCGCAGGGCTGCGAGCTGGGCCTGGCGGTGGCGCTGGACGATGTCGCGGGTGTGGCAGGCCTCGAGCAGCGAGTGCCGGGAGCGGTCGAGCAGGTCGAGGGCGCTCGCCGCCGCGCTCGGGACCGGGGTCGGTGTGGGAGTCATCGGCAGCCGTCCTCAGTCCGCAACCCGCAGCAGGCGCCAGCCGGGGCCGGCCGGGTCGTCACCGAGGTCGTAGACGCCGGTCCCGGCGGAGCGACCCGCGCTCGCCTCGACCCGCCACACCCGGCGCTCGCGGGCGTCGGTGAGCACGTCGGCGCCCTCCCGGGCGTCGCGCCACCACGGCCGGCGCTCCTGCCAGGAGTCCAGGACGGTGCGCACGACGTAGAGCCGGCCGCGCCACACGAACGCGTCCGGGTGCGTGGCCACCGTGGTGCCACCCCCGTCGGTGCTCTCGCGGACCTCGATCGGCTCTTCGTACCGGCGCACCACGGCATGGCTCCTTCGCTGAGGGCAGGATGGGATGAGGTGGGGCCCTGGCCCCGACCGGCGGGGTCGAGGCGCCGGCCACGGGGCCAGGGCCGGCCGTGGCCCGGTGGCGACGGGCGGCTCGGCACGGGGCCGAGGAACCGCGGGTCGCCGGTCGTCCGGACCCGGCATTCGAACATCTGTTCGATATCCAGAACGGTACACCTGGCCTCGGACAAGCCGTCAAGGGGAACGCCGGAGCCCGTCCCGGCCCCGCGGTGAGACAGGCGTCGGCAAGGCTGGTGGCCCGCTCCCCCCGGCCCTACTCTTCGAGCATGCCGCCCGACGCGCCCCTGTCCCCGGCGCCCAGCCCGACCGCCAGCCGGGCCACCGGCGCGGCCCCGGACCTGAGCGGCCACCCCGGCGTGCAGCGCGTGCTGGCGGCGCTCGCGGTGCACCACGTGGTCCCCGAGGTCGTCACCCTCCCGGACGCCGTCCGCACCGCGGCCGCGGCCGCGAGCGCCCTCGGGATCACCCCGGCCGAGATCGCCAACTCGCTGGTGTTCCGGGCGACGTGCGCCTCGGGCAGGACCTCCCCCGTCCTCGTGCTCACGTCGGGGGCGCACCGTGTCGACCTGGTGAAGGTCGCCGACCTCGTCGACGACGTCGAGCACCTCGAGCGTGCCGACGCCGACTTCGTCCGGGAGAGCACCGGCTTCGCGATCGGCGGGGTCGCCCCGGTGGGCCACCTCCAGCCCGTCCCGACGTACGTCGACGTCTCGCTGAGCCGGTACCGGCACGTCTGGGCCGCGGCCGGCCACAGCCACACCGTCTTCCGCACCACCTACGAGGAGCTGCTCCGCGTCACCGCCGGACGCGCCATCGAGGTCGCCTGACGTTAGTGCCAAACCCACGGCACACCGCCGCGAGCGATTCGGCCAGGGCCTTCGGACTGGGCGCTACGGCCGCTCACTAGGCCGGGCCGTGCCCACCAACATTCTGAGCCACTCCAGCATGTCATCGTGAGGGAACTCGCATAGCGCTCGGCGCTACAGGGCGCCGGAGACGAACGGAGGAACCGTGGACCTCACCCAGACGCGCACGAGCCTGCACGCGGTGGCAGAGCTCTTGCTCGCCGGCCCGCAGTACGACGCCTGCGGGGACATCAGGCTGCGCGTCGTCCCGGGCGGCATTGCGACCGTGGCCGAGCCTGACCTGCGGCTGGTCGGCTCCGAGCTGCGCGGCCCGAGTGGTCGGCACCCCTTGACGGGCACGTATGCCGCGGCCGCGGCGGCTATCGGGGTAGCGCCGCGGTCGCTGAGTGACGTCTACTCCGACACTGTCGACGTGGTGGCCGGTGATGCCATGGTGACCGACGATGACCACGTTGCCCTGCTCCTCGACGCGTTCGCCCGGGGCGACGCGGCCCTGCGCGCGTTCGCCGCCTCGGAGGAGCCGGTGCTCTGGCCGGAGCACTTCGACATCGCCATCTCGTGGGAGGAGGTCAACTACGGGGTCTCACCCGGCGACACGGTCATCCCGGAGCCCTACGCATACGTCGGCCCGTGGACCCGTCGGCAAGGAAACTTCTGGAACCACTCATTCGGTGCGGCCCGGGCGATGGCTGAGCTCGATGACGTGGCGGCCTTCTTCACCGAGGGAGCTGAGCGGGCCGCCGCAGACCTCCCGGCATAGGCCGCGGTGCCCGTCGCGATCCGATCGAGCGCTGCGCCGAGAAGTGCTGCGGCCCCCACGTTCGGGCGGCAAGACGCACTCATCCGCCAATGAGAGCGATGGTGCGTCATACCGCCGCGATTTGGCGCCGAAGCCGCCCTTCCCGTGTACTACGGATCGCCCCTCAGCCACATCACGCGCCTTCCGCTTCGCGCGACCTCAATCCCGGGAGACGTCTACCGTCTGCTGCATGACCAGGGACGGAGCCCACCACGCGATCGACATCACCTTCAATTTCGAGCTAGACGCAAGGGGCGGTGACCCCGATCAAACCAGTCCCACGCTGCGCCGTTACCACCAACTTCTGTGGAGCAAGCCCCTGCCGGACGGGAGCGAGTTCACCCTCGACGCGACGACGCGGCACTCATACCTGCATCATGCATCGGCGCTGGGCGAGTTCTTCCTGTCCAGCGACTCGATCGTCCACTCGTATCGCGGCGCGTACGGGAACCGCGTTGGTGCACTCATGGCACAGGTCCCACCGGGGCACGCGGCCCAACTCCACGACCAGGGCTCGACCATCGGCGGGTACATCTTGTTCCCGGGAGACGTTCGGGACCGTAAGCCAACGATTAACGGCGCCCGCGGTATGAACGCCAAGATCTGCGACCGGATCGACCTCACCCTGGAGTGCATCCGGCGCCACTACGCGGGAGGGGACAGCCCCCTAGCGGAGACGTTGGGCAGATACCAAGACTTCTTCGCCCTGTTCGGCGACTTCCACCACTACGTCGCCTTCTTTCTGCTCGAAGATCTGCTCGAAACGAACAGCGATGAGATTCGTTGGTATCTGCCCTTCGACGACTTCAAGAGGTCCCCCCTCCCGCTGACCCTTCGTGAGTACGAGTCCTACCGCCAGGCCGCACTCCGTTTCGTTCGCGGCCCCAACCGGCGGATCGATGAATGGGCAACAGCCAACCTCAGCAGCCCTGTGCCTGATCGGGCGTTGCCGACGCCGATGGGATCGACTCGCACCCAGGCGTGAACGGGGACTGCTCAGACCCTTCCGCAAGCTGAACGCCAGTCCGGAATCCGGAGGACTGTCGTGGGTCGTCTTCAGCAACCGGACGCACGCCCCCAGCCGGAAGGCGCCCGCTTGCTGGGCCTCGCCTCGGCCTCGTGGGTGAGTCCTTCCGCCGCGACCAGGCATACCTCAGGCGGTAGGCAGGGCGTTGGCCAGGCGTCGGTGGATGTCGGCGATGGCTTCAGCGGATAGTGGCCCTTCCGCCTGGAGTTGGGGATACAGCTTCTTGGGCCAAAGGGCATGCACGTCGCGCGTGGTGAAGCTGCCTCCGATCAATGGCCAGTCCGCTTCGACGAAACAGAGCACGCCGCGGATTGGGACGTCCTCGGCGAGCGCTGTTCGGACCACATCGACCTGTTTCAGCACGCCGTCTACTAGCTTGGTGCAGTCGCGTGATCCGACGAGCAACCGTTCGACGCGGGGGCGCAGGATGCCACCTTCGACCTTGGGGTGAGGTCGGCCCCGGTACTTCTTGGCGTCGATGACGTAGACGCCGTTGGCCGCTACGGCGATGTGGTCGATGTTCGCCTTGGACCTCGGAATCCGTCGGTCGTGCAGCAGCTTGATGGTGTTGCAGGCCAATCGGTCCAGGCCTTTGCCGAGGCGTTCTTCACCGAGGGCGCCGGTGTCCCAGGCAGTGGTGGACTGTCGCTCCTCGGAGATAGCCAGGAGGAAGCCGCCGATGCGTGGATGCTGGGTTCGGATGCGTTGCTCACGCTGTGCCTTGCGGCGCTCGAACTCGCGCCGCGCTGATGCTCCGGCGGTGCCAGGCTCGACCGCGTCGAGGGCGACGGGTCCTGCGTCCTTCCCGGCTGCGAGAGTGACTGGCCCCGCGTCCAGAGCGGGAGCGGGGTTCGATGGACATGGCGTGGTCATGTCATGGTCCAGGCAACGAACCGTCTTGGTCTGCCGCTCGTAGACGGCCTGAGTCTTCGCTGCGATCCCCGCACCACAAACCCGACAGGTGCCGGCGTACCGCAGCCGCATGACCTTCTCGTCCAGTCCCCCATCCACGCCGGAAACCGTACGTTCTCCAAGAACCGCGGACGCGTGCTTTGCCGGATTCCCGGGTCGAGTGGTGCTGAACGCCGCAGCCAATCCTCGGGTCTACTGTCGGGGCGTCCGGGGGCCTGGCCGCGAGGGCGGCGCCGGGGTCTGGGCCTGAGTGCTGTCGCCGCAAGAGGTGACGCCATGTCCGATACGACGGTCCTGCTTCCGTTCCAGCCCGCTTCGATGTCGACCGCCCAGCTCGCCGCGGTCTCCTTCCTAGCCCGTTATGCCGGGCACACCCACGCTCTGTACGCCTACCAGCTCAGGGAGTGGTTCACCTGGTGCGAGGTGCACGGATTCGACCCGCTGGTCTGCAAAGAGGTGGGCGTCCGACCTCAGTCCTGGAGGGTGAGGACGTACGCGTCGTGGTCGGAAAGGCGCCTTTCGTCGGTGGCAGCACTCACGCGCTCTGCCGCCAGCACGTGCACTCTCGTTGGCACCGCGATGTGGTCGATGGAAAGCAGTCCGTCGATTCTGTGCGGAAGACGTTCGGTCGGGACCTGAAGCTCGAGCTGGTCGACCGCGTTCTCGATGTGGCGTCGCCCCGCGCGGCTCCCTGCGTACTCCGGGCCGTGCAGAGCGTGGTTCCAGTCGCCGCCCCAGACCACGGGCCCCTGGAGTGACTTCACGACAGAGCCGACGGCGGCTTGGGTCTTCTCCTCGTGGCGACTCCCGATCCAGGGGTGCCGTGCTCCACATGAGCGCCATGGCAGCACAGAACTGACGAACGTCGTGTTGCCGCTCTGCACCGATGCGCTCGCGGGATGCGGGTCCTCCAACGGCTCGAAACGGTGGTGGCTCACGATGGCCGCCCAATGGCGTCGTGCGGCCATGTGCTCCCGCCCAAAGTGATGTTGCATGCCAGGCAGCTCTACGCGGTCGCTGACTTCGGTGAGCAACCACAGATCGCACGCTTGCGCAGTCATGAGCCGTTCGTGGTCAAGCGACCATCGGCCTGCCAGATTCCATGTCCCGATCCGCACGACGGAAGTGTGGCAGTCCGCTACCGACCCCACCGCCGATTCCGTCATCACGTCGGGCCGCGGCCCATCTTCCTGCTGCGAGCGCACGTTTCGCCTTGGCACCTTGTCCCTTGGAACAAACCTGCGCAGTGGCATCGGCGACGGGGGCGGTTGGCATCCCTTCTCAGATACGGGCTCTGTGCGCACGCCACGGCGCTCGAACTTGCGCGCAATCCCGGCGGGCACGCCGCGACGCCCTCGATCCGGCACACAAGCTCTTGTGACGGGTTGCGTCCCCCCAAAGGGCGGCAAGCCATCGAAGACCACACGAGGCACCCCCGAAGCTCCCCGGGTCAGGCCGGGGGCGCGCCCTCGTGCACGCACAGGACGTTACCGTCGGGGTCGCGGAACCACGCCGCCCTCTCCGAGCCCGTCACCGCGATGTGGTCCACCGTCGTGAGGCCGGGGAGGTCGTAGTCGTCGAACACGACCCCGCGCGCCTCGAGGTCGCGCACCTCCGCGGCGACGTCGGGCACCTCCCAGCTGAGCGCCGTGCTCGGGTTCTGCGTCCCCGCCTGGCGGGGCAGCAGCATGAGCACCATGCCGCCCGCGAGCCCGTAGAGCAGGCTGCCCTCGTCGTTCGTCCCCTGGAACGGCAGGCCGAGACGGTCGTAGAACTCCCGGGCGCGACCGGTGTCCGTGACGGGCAACATCGTCGCGATCGAGCTCGTGGCCAAGGACATGACGAGACCTCCTCGTGCGGCTGCGGCCCCGGTGGTCGCAGGCCACCTTCCAGCATGCGCCGCGCCCGGTCCGTGGCGCTCCGCCACAAGGGTGAGACGGGCTGGGCACAATGAGCGCATGACCTCACCCCGGCCGGTCGACTGCTGGCTCACCGACATGGACGGCGTCCTCGTGCACGAGGAGAACGCCATCCCCGGAGCCGCCGAGTTCATCGGGGCGCTCGTCGACAGCGGCCGGCGCTTCCTCGTGCTCACGAACAACTCGATCTACACGCCCCGGGACCTGCGGGCCCGGCTGCGGGCCAGCGGGATCGACGTGCCGGAGAAGGCCATCTGGACCTCCGCGCTCGCGACCGCCCAGTTCCTCGACGACCAGCGACCGCACGGCAGCGCGTTCGTCGTGGGCGAGGCCGGGCTCACGACCGCGCTGTACGAGGTCGGCTACACGATGACCGAGCGCGACCCCGACTACGTCGTGCTCGGCGAGACCCGCACCTACTCCTTCGAGGCCATCACCAAGGCGATCCGGCTGGTCGAGGGTGGCGCGCGCTTCATCGCGACGAACCCCGACGTCAGCGGTCCCAGCCAGCAGGGCACCCTCCCCGCGACCGGGTCGGTCGCGGCCCTCATCAGCGCCGCGACCGGTCGCCAGCCCTACTACATCGGCAAGCCCAACCCGCTCATGATGCGCAGCGCCCTCAACCGCATCGACGCCCACAGCGAGTCGACCGTCATGGTGGGCGACCGGATGGACACCGACGTCATCAGCGGCCTCGAGGCCGGCCTGCGGACCGTCCTGGTGCTCACCGGGTCGACCTCCCGCGACCAGATCGACACCTTCCCCTACCAGCCGACCCGGGTGGTCGACTCGATCGCCGACCTCGTGCCGCTCGTGGGCGAGCTGCAACCGCTCGCCGGTCCTGCCGCCTAGCGCAGCGTGCGGTATGCCGCCCGGCACCGCGGGCGGTGTGCCGCCTGGCACCGTGGCTGGGTATGCCGCCCGGGCGTGGCGCGCCGGCCGCCTAGGGTCGCGGGCGGTCCCGTGCGGGGTCGGCCCCGAGCACGCTGTCGAGCAGTCCCGGGAACGCCTCGTCCAGCTCTTCCCGGCGCAGCGACACCAGCCGCTGCCTGCCGTGCGGCTCGTTGCGCACCACTCCGGCCTCGCGCAGCACCTTCATGAGGTGGGACTTGGTCGACTTCGGCAGGGCCGGGTCGGTCGCGCCGCACTGCGCCATCTCCAGCGGCCCGTCCGCGAGGTCGCGGACGATCCTCAGGCGTGAGGGGTCGCTGAGGGCGAAGAGGACATCGGTGAGCGCCACGTCCCGCAGGTCGGGATGGGACAGCTCGGTGCTCCCTGGCATGGTTCGATTCTATTCGAACCGTGCTGGCCGCGACGACCGCGGCCCGAGAAAGGTGCAAGGCGCTCCAAGCACGGGAATGCCGGGCGGTCGCCGACTGTTCGATAAGTTTCGAACCGTCGTTTTCGGCCCGGAAGGCATCCCCCATGAGCGCGACCAGCACGACGAACTGCCCCTCGGCCCCCGCGGCGGGCGCCCTCGACACCGCCCGGGCGCGCCGCTCGGCCGGCTTCCCCCTGGCCCTGGCGGCGGTCGTGGCCCTCATGGTCGGCGCCAGCGCGCCGTCTCCGTTCTACCCGGTGCTGCAGGTCCGGATCGGCTTCTCGGCCGGCACGATGACGACGATCTTCGGCGTCTACGCCCTCACCCTGCTCGCGACGCTCCTGGTCACCGGCTCGCTGTCCGACCACGTCGGCCGCCGCCCGGTCCTCGCCGCCGGCTTCCTCGTCCTGGCCGTGAGCATGGTCGGCTTCTGGCACGCCACGGACGTCCCGACGCTGATGGCCTCCCGCGCCGTCCAGGGCGTGGCCGCGGGGCTGCTCATGTCGACCCTGTCCGCAGCCGTCGTGGACCTCGAGCCCGAGCACAGGGCCGGCCTGGCGGCGACCCTCAACAGCGTCACCCCACTCGCCGGCCTGGCCGGCGGCGCGCTCGTCGCCGGCGCCCTGCTCGACCGGGCCCACCACGCGCTGCCGCTGGTCTTCGGCACGCTCACCGCGGCATACGTCCTGCTCGCCCTCGCCGTCCTGGCGCTGCCGGAGACCTCGCCCCGGCACGCCGGCTGGGCGCGCTCGCTGCGCCCCCGCGTCGGCATCCCCGCACCCGCACGGGCGGCGTTCACGCGCAGCGCCCCGGCGGTCTTCGCGGGCTGGGCCACCGGCGGCCTGTACCTCTCGCTCGGCGCCCCCCTCGTGGCGCTGCTCGGCGGCCGGGAGCACCTCGCCCAGGGCGCGGTCGTCGCGATCCTCACCGGGGTGGGCGCGCTGAGCTCCATGCTCGGCGGTCGGGCGGGGGCGCGCCGCACGACGCTCTACGGCACGACCATGCTGGCTGTCGGCACCGTGCTGACACTCGTGGCGCTGCACGCCGGTTCACTCGTCGGCTTCCTGCTCGCCGCGGTGGTGGCCGGGTCGGGCTTCGGGACGTCGTTCCTCGGCATCATGCGGTCCATCACCCCCACCGTCGGGCCGGACCAGCGTGGCGAGCTGTTCTCGTCGGTCTTCGTGGTCAGCTACCTCGCGTTCGGGCTGCCGGCGGTTGCCGCCGGGTTCGCCGTCCCGCACCTCGGCCTGCTGACCACGGCCACGGTGTACGGCGTCGTGGTCGCCGCGCTCTCGGCCGTCGCCGCGCTCACGCGCCGGTTCGGCACCCGCGACTGACGGCCGCACACGACCAGCTCGTACCGCGACCTCCGGGGCGGCCGCGCGCCGTCGGCACGTGGCCCGCGCCCCGCGCCGCGTCAGAGGCCGAGGTTGCGGTGGACCTCGAGGGTCGCGGTCGAGCGGTTCATCGTGATGAAGTGCAGCCCCGGCGCGCCCTCGTCGAGCATGCGCCGGCCGAGCTCGGTGGCGATCTGCACGCCCACCTCGCGCGTGGCGACCGGGTCGTCGGCGACCCGCTCGAGCCGCTCGACGACCGGCGCGGGCAGCGGCGTCCCCATGAGCTGGGACATCCGGGCCACCTGCTTGAAGTTCGTCACCGGCATCAGGCCCGGCGTGATCGGCAGGTCCCGGCGCTCGGCGACCCGGTCGCGCAGCCGCAGGTAGGTGTCGGCGTCGAAGACCATCTGGGTGATCGCGAACGACGCGCCGGCGTCGGCCTTGCGCACCAGCACCTCGACGTCGTGGTCGAGGTCGGGGGAGCTCGGGTGCACGTCGGGGAAGGCCGCGACCCCGATCGTGAAGTCACCCAGCGAGCGGACGAGCTCGACGAGGTCGGTGGCGTGGTTGAGCCCCTCGGGGTGCGGCGTCCACTCCCCTCCCGGGTTGCCCGGCGGGTCGCCGCGCAGGGCGAGGATGTTGCGGACGCCGCTCGCGGCATACATCCCGATGACCTGGCGCAGGGCGGCGACGGACGCGCCCACACAGGTGAGGTGCGCCAGCGGCGTCAGGGTCGTCTCGAGGGCGATGCGGCCGGTGACGCGCACGGTGCGGTCCTGGCTGGTGCCGCCCGCGCCGTAGGTGACCGAGACGAAGTGCGGCCGCACCGACTCCAGCCGGCGGATGGCGTCCCAGAGGACCTCCTCGCCCGCGTCGTCCTTGGGCGGGAAGAACTCGAAGCTGATCGAGGGCTCGGTGCGCGCGAGCATGCCGGGGATCGACCGGGTCTGCGACTCCGGCCGGGCCAGCCGCGACGGTTGCCCGAGTGCCATGGCGGTGAGACTAGTCGAGCGCCCACGCCGTAGGCTCAGGTGCAGCACCGGGTGAGACGCCCTGTGCCGCCGACGATCTGGAGGAGCACGTGGTCGCCAGCCCGCTCGATGCCGCCGCACTGCGCGAACGTGTGCAGCGCTGCGTCGACGTCGTGCTCGCGCGCCAGGACGGCGTCCTCGCCGAGGTCGGCCCCGACGCCCAGGAGCTGCTCGCGGCAGTGGCCCGGCTGCTCACCGGCGGCAAGCGGCTGCGCGCCGCCTTCCTCTACTGGGGCTACCGCGGCACGGGCCAGCCCGACTCCGAGGCGATCGTGCAGGTCGCGACCGCGATGGAGTTCTTCCAGGCGGCGGCCCTGATCCACGACGACGTCATGGACGACAGCGACACGCGTCGCGGTATGCCGGCGGCGCACCGCTCGCTCGCGGCCCGCCACGAGCGCGAGGAGTGGGCCGGCGACGCCGGCCGGTTCGGGGTCGCCGGGGCGATCCTGGCGGGGAACCTGTGCCTCAACTGGACCGAGGAGCTGTACGCCACCTCCGGGCTGGCTCCCGAGCACCTGGCCCGCGGCCGGGAGGTCTTCGACCGGATGCGCACCCAGCTCATGGGTGGGCAGTTCCTCGACGTGGTCGAGTCGGCGCGGTCGTGGGAGGGCGTGCCGACACCGGAGCGGATCGAGCGGGCCGAGCGGGTCATCCGCTACAAGTCCGCCAAGTACACCGTCGAGCACCCGCTGCTCATCGGCGCCACCGCCGGCGGCGCGAGTGCAGACGACCTGGCGACGCTGTCGCGCTACGGCCTCGACCTCGGCCACGCCTTCCAGCTGCGCGACGACCTCCTCGGCGTGTTCGGCGACCCCGCCACCACGGGCAAGCCCGCCGGCGACGACCTGCGCGAGGGCAAGCGCACGGTGCTGGTCGCGCACGCCCTCGAGGGCACCGACGACGCCGGGCGCGCGGTGGTCGGCCGCCTCCTGGGCGACCCCGCCCTGGGCGACGCCGAGGTCGAGGAGCTGCGCAGCGTCATCAGCGACAGCGGCGCCGTCGACGCGGTCGAGGCCGACATCACCCGGCTGGCCGGGTCGGCCCGCTCGGCGCTGAAGTCGACGACCGGCCTCACCGACGAGGCCGTGGACGTGCTCGACGCGCTGATCGACAGCGCGACCAGCCGCCAGTACTGAGCCCGGCCCGCCTGGCCGGCGAGCCGACGGTCACGCATCGTGGGCACTGCTCAGCAGACAGTCAAGTGCTCAGCGGAGGTTCGACCCTGCGCTGGGTGCACGAACCTCTGCTAGCAGAGGTTCGTGCATGGCGAGGGTTTCGGCGAGCACTGGAGGCAGGGAGCGCCCGACCCGGGGAGTGCGTGCTAGAAGGCGGTCTCCATGGCACGGCGGCGCACCTCGGTCTTGAAGCCGTCGCGCAGGGCATCGACGGGGGTGCCACCGCGGCCGAGGGTGTCGTCGGCGGTGAACAGCCAGCGCACGACCTCCTCGTCGTCCATCCCACCGTCCGCGAGGACGGTGATCGTCCCGCGCAGGTGGTGCAGCACGGTCTCGTCGAGGAACGCCTCGGGGACCTGCAGGATCCGCCGCTCCCCCACCCGCAGCCCGAGCACCTCGCGGTCCTCGAGCATCCGGCGGACCTGCGACAGCGGCACGCCCAGACGCTCCGCGACGTCCGGGACGGGCAGCCAGGACCCGACCAGGGCCTCGATCGACGTCGCTGCGCCGTCCTGCGTGTCCGCGCCCGGACCGGGGTTCTGCTCGCTCACGGGGCCAGCCTGCCAGCCACTGCGGACAATGCAAATTACATCGATGTAAGTCGATATCTCGGTCGCGGTTTCGTGTACTGTCACACGGGCCACAGTCGTCACATCGACACCACTCGCACCCGCCGTACCTCCCGCCCCGCGGGAGCCGCCCGAAAGGCACCCCCTCCATGCCACCTGTGATCGCACCGGCTGCCGTCCCGCCCGCCGCCGTCTCGGCCCCACCGGCGGTCGTGCAGAAGGCCAAGCCCGCGCCCTACGGCTGGACGACCTACACCGTGCGCAGCGGTGACAACCTGTCCACCATCGCCGCCCGGACGGGCTCGACGGCAGGCATCCTGGCTGCGCAGAACCACCTGCCCGACGGTGGCGGCCACCTGTCCATCGGCCAGCGGCTCAGCGTGCCGAAGACCGCCGCCCAGGCGCGCGCCGAGGCGGCTGCCGCCCGAGCGGCAGCGGCGGCCCGCGCCGAGGCCGTCAGGCGAGCGACCTACGTGGTGCGCGAGGGCGACACCCTGTCCGGCATCGCGGCCGAGCGCGGCGTCACCCTCGCCGCCCTGCTCAAGGCGAACCGCCTCTCCCCGACCTCGGTGCTGCACATCGGCCAGAAGGTGATGGTCCCCGGCTCCGCCCCGGCGAGCGCCTCCCGTCCCGCAGCCGCCCCGGAGCCCACCCCGGGCGGGGGCACCTACGTCGTCCGATCGGGCGACACCCTCAGTGCGATCGCCGCTCGCACCGGCACTCCCCTCGGCACGGTCTACTCGCTCAACCGGCTCTCCGCCCGCAGCATCATCCACCCCGGCCAGAAGCTGCGCGTCAACGGAACGGCCCCCGCGCCGACAGCGGCCCCCAAGCCCAGCAGCACCGCATACACGGTGGTCGCCGGTGACACGATGTCCGGCATCGCCGCGCGCAAGGGTGTCCCGCTCGCGGCCCTGCTCAAGGCCAACCGCCTCGCGGCCACCGCCGTCATCCTCGTCGGGCAGAAGCTGCAGGTCCCGGCGACCGCGGCTCCCGTGACCTCGACGAACGACACCTTCGCCGGACGCACCTACCCGAGGTCCACGGTGGACGCGGCCAACCGCAACCGGGCGACCCTCGCAGCCGCTGCCGTCCCGAGCCGCAGCCAGACCCAGGCCATGGTCGTCGCCACGGCCCGCCGCCAGGGCGTCGACCCCGCGCTCGCCCTGGCAGTCGGCTGGCAGGAGTCCGGCTGGAACCAGCGGCAGGTCTCGGTCGCCAACGCGATCGGCGTCATGCAGGTCATCCCGTCGTCCGGCGAGTGGGCCTCGCAGATGGTCGGGCGCCGGCTCGACCTGCTCAACACCCAGGACAACATCACCGCCGGGGTCGCGATCCTGCGCGCCCTGACCCGGTCCGCAGCCAACACCGACCAGGCCATCGCCGGCTACTACCAGGGGTTGGCCTCGGTCCAGCAGAACGGGATGTACGCGGACACCAAGGCCTACGTGGCCGCGGTCCTGTCCCACCGCGGACGGATGTGACCTCGGGGCGGGGCTGTCGCTCCGCGCGACCGCCCCGCCCCCGGGTCTGCCCGGACCGCGCGCCCCTGGGTCTGCCCGGACCGCCCGCCCCCGGGTCTGCCCGGACCGGTACGTCCACGACGGACCTGCCTGCACGGGATGACCCGTCCGGTCTCCTACACTTTGCGGGTGTCTTCCGGTGTGACCGAGTCCCTCCTCGGCCGTGTGCTCGACGGGCGCTACCGCGTCCAGTCGCACATCGCCGACGGTGGGATGGCCTCGGTCTACCTCGCCCTCGACACCCGCCTGGACCGCGACGTCGCGCTCAAGGTGCTGCGCAAGGACCTCGCCCAGGACGAGGCGTTCGTCACCCGCTTCCGGCGCGAGGCCCGCTCGGCGGCCCGGCTGTCGCACCCCAACGTCGTGGCCGTCTTCGACCAGGGCGAGGACGACGGTCACATGTTCCTGGCGATGGAGTACGTCCCCGGCCAGACGCTGCGCGAGGTGATGCGCGCCGAGGGGCCGCTGACCCCGCGGGCCGCCCTCGACATCCTCGCGCCCGTGCTGCAGGCCCTCGGGGCCGCGCACCGGGCCGGCATCATCCACCGCGACGTCAAGCCCGAGAACGTCATCCTGCGCGAGGACGACGGCACCGTGAAGGTCGCGGACTTCGGCCTCGCCCGGGCGGTCTCGGCCCACACCGTAACCTCGCAGACGGGCGTGCTCCTCGGGACCGTCGCCTACCTCTCCCCCGAGCAGGTCGAGCGCGGCATCGCCGACGCCCGCAGCGACGTCTACGCGGCCGGGCTGATCCTGTTCGAGATGCTGACCGGCACCAAGGCGTTCACCGGCGACACCCCGATCCACATCGCCTACCAGCACGTCCACGGCTCGGTCCCGGCCCCGTCCTCCCGGGTCCCCTCGGTGCCGCAGGAGCTCGACTCCCTCGTGGCGCTGGCGACCTCGCGCGACCCCGACCAGCGCCCCTCGGACGCCGCCGACTTCCTCACCCAGGTGCGCGCGTCACGCGCGATGCTCACCCCGGCCGAGCTCGACCGCCGGCCCGAGGGCCCCGCGTCGCTCGCCGGAGGCGCCAGCACGGTGGCCGTCGAGCGCACGAGCGCGCTGCCGGTCGGGCCCGAGGACTCCGAGCCGGGCGCGCAGGACCAGGCGGCCCCTGCGCGGCGCCGGGTACCCCCGGTGGCCCTGCCGATCGACCACACGCCCACCGCGCCGCCGGGAGCCGTGCTGGCCTCGCGCCGTGGTGGCGCGCTCGAGGGCCGCGTCCTGGGCGACGACGCCCGTGGCGGCCTGCCGTGGCGCTGGATCGCGGTCGCCCTCGCCGTGCTCCTGGTGGCCGGCCTCAGCATCTGGTGGTTCGTCGCCGGTCCAGGCTCCCCCACCGTCGTGCCGCGCACCACCAACCTCGCCTACGCCCAGGCCGCCTCCGCCCTCGAGCGTGCGCACCTCACGCCGAAGCGGCAGGACCAGTTCGACGAGAGCGTGCCCAAGGGCGTCGTCATGTCGACCGACCCCGGCGCCGGCAAGCAGGTCTCGCGCGGCACGGACGTCACCGTGACCGTCTCCCGGGGCCCCGAGCGGTATGCCGTGCCCGACGTCACGGGCAAGTCCAAGGCCGAGGCGACGGACCAGCTCACCGCTGCCAAGCTCGTGGTCGGCACCGTCACGCAGGCCTACAGCGAGTCCGTTGACCCGGGCCTGGTCATCAGCACCAATCCCCCGGCCGGCACCGAGCTCAAGCGCGGCGCCGCCGTCGCCCTCGTCGTGAGCCAGGGCAGGCAGCCGATCGCCGTGACCGACTGGACCGGCAAGCCCGCGGACCAGGCCGTCAACGACCTCACCGGCAAGGGCCTGCAGGTCGACGCGACCCAGCAGGACTTCAGCACGACCGTGCCCAAGGGCAGCGTCATCTCCCAGTCGCCGGCCGGCGGCACGCTCTACCGGGGTGACACCGTCAAGCTCGTCGTCTCCAAGGGTCCCGAGATGGTGCCCGTGCCGGACGTGCAGGGCAAGCAGGAGGCGGAGGCCGAGAAGATCCTCACCGACGCCGGGTTCAAGGTGCAGAAGGACCGGTTCATGGGCGGCGTCTTCGGCACCGTCCGCAGCCAGAGCCCCGCAGGTGGCGGCCAGGCCCCCAAGGGCAGCGTCGTCACCCTCGTCATCGTCTGACCGTTCTGCCGCCCGGCGCCCCCACCCCGAGAGTCCTGCCCTGTCCACCAGCACACCCCCCGCCGGCCCGTCGGCCGCCTCGCGCCCGAGGCTGCCGGCGACCCGTCTGGCGACCCTGCTGCTCGTCTCCGTGACGGCCGTCTGGGGCTCGACGTTCTTCCTCATCCGCGACCTGGTCGTCCACGTGCCGTCGGCGGACTTCCTCGCCGTGCGGTTCGCGATCGCGGCGGCCGTCATGGCCGTCGTGTTCCGGCGGCAGGTGCTGGCGCTCAGCCTTCGTGAGCTCCGGGTCGGGCTGGGGCTGGGCGTGCTGTACGGCCTGGCCCAGCTGCTCCAGACGGTCGGCCTGGAGCACACGGACGCCTCGGTGTCCGGCTTCGTCACCGGCACCTACGTCGTGCTCACCCCGGTGCTGGGGGCGGTGCTGCTGCGCGACCGCCTGCCGGGCAGCACCTGGCTCGCCGTCCTGCTGGCGACGACCGGGCTGGCCGTGCTGTCGCTGCGCGGCCTGTCGGTCGGGTACGGCGAGGCCCTCACCCTCGGCTCCGCGGTCCTGTACGCCCTGCACATCCTGGGCCTCGGCCGGTACTCGACGGCCGCCGCCGCGACCGGCCTGGCCACCGTGCAGGCGTTCGTCATCGCGGTCGTGGCGTTCGTCGCCGCGCTCCCCGGCGGGATCACCCTGCCGTCGACCGGCGGCCAGTGGACCTCGTTGCTCTACATGGCGCTGGTCGCCGGGGCCGTCGCCCTGTGGGCGCAGACGTGGGCCCAGTCGCACCTGCCCGCCGCCCGCGCCGCCATCGTCATGACGATGGAACCGGTCTTCGCCGCGTTCTTCGCCGTGCTGTTCGGCGGCGAGTCGCTCACGGTGCGGATGCTCCTCGGTGGCGGGTTGGTGCTGACCGCGATGTACGTCGTCGAGCTGCTCGGGCGACGCTCGCCCGGCGCGACCGCCGAGCAGGACCCGCCGGCCGAGCTGCTGCACCACGAGGTCTGAGCGCGCCCTCCCTGCCCACCCGAGGTCTTTGAGCGATCCCGGCGGTGGTGACCGCCGAGATCGCTCAAAGGCCGCGGAGGGCGGGAAGGGGTCAGGCGGACGGCGCCCCCTGCTCGAGCAGCGGGGCGAGCGCGTCGACGGCGAGCGCGGTGCCGGCGTCGTCGACGTCGAGGTGCCACACGAGGCGGACCGCCGTGGGGCTCACGGGGTAGATCCGCACCCCGCGCCCGGCCGCAGCCTCGACGAACCCGGCCGCGGTCCAGCCTGCGCCGGACACGTCGAGCACCACGATGTTGGTCTGCACCCGGGCCGGGTCGACCGAGCCGGGGCGAGCCTGCGCAGCGACCTCAGCGAAGCGGCGGGCCCGGCCGTGGTCGTCGGCCAGCCGCTCCACGTGGTGGTCGAGCGCGTGCAGGCCAGCGGCCGCGAGGATGCCGACCTGCCGCATGCCGCCGCCGAAGCGCTTGCGCCAGATGCGGGCCTCCTGCATGTGCGCCGCAGAACCGACCAGCACCGACCCGACCGGCGCGCCGAGGCCCTTGGACAGGCACACGCTCACGGTGTCGAACAGCCCGCCCCAGGTGTCCAGCGGCGTCCCGGTCGCGACGTGCGCGTTCCAGAGCCGGGCGCCGTCGAGGTGCATCGCGACCCCGCGCTCCTGGGTGCCCGCCCGCAGCGCCTGCACCTGGTCCAGCGGCTGGACCGTGCCGCCGCCGAAGTTGTGCGTGTTCTCCACGACGACCAGCCGGGTGTTGACCTGGTACGCCCCGCCGTCGGGGATCATCAGCGCCAGCGGCTGGGCGGCGTCGAGCTCCCCGTGCTGCGCGACCCACGACCGGGCGGAGATGCCCGACAGCACCGCGGCCGCGCCCATCTCGGCCCGCAGGACGTGCGCGAGCGAGTCCGCGACCAGCTCCTGGCCGGGCGCGACGTGCAGCCGGATGCCGAGCTGGTTGGCCATCGACCCCGACGGGGTGAACAGCCCGTCCTCGTGGCCGAGCATCCCTGCCACCCGCTGCTCGAGCTCGCGGACGGTGGGGTCCTCGCCGAATACGTCGTCACCGACGGGCGCGGCGGCCATCGCGGCGCGCATCGCGTCGGTGGGCTTGGTGAGGGTGTCGGACAGCAGGTCGACCTGGGGGGCGTCGGGCATGCGAGCAGCCTAGGAGGCCGTCAGCGGCGGTCGCCTCTCCGGGTCAGCTCTTGCTGAGCATCTCCGCGGTGAGGAAGGCCAGCTCCAGGCTCTGCTGGTGGTTCAGCCGCGGGTCGCACACGGTCTCGTAGCGCTGGGACAGGTCGGCGTCGAGGATCTTCTCCGCCCCGCCGAGGCACTCGGTGACGTCGTTGCCCGTGAGCTCGACGTGGATGCCGCCGGGCACCGTCCCCAGCGCCTGGTGCACCTCGAAGAAGCCGCGCACCTCCTCGACGACGTCGTCGAAGTCGCGCGTCTTGTAGCCGCTGGAGGACTCGAAGGTGTTGCCGTGCATGGGGTCGCAGATCCAGGTGACCTGCGCGCCACTGGCGGTGATCTTCTCGACGAGCGTCGGCAGCGCCTCGCGGACCGTCCGCGCGCCCATCCGGGTGATGAAGGTCAGGCGCCCCGGCTCGCGGTCGGGGTCGACCTTGTCGATGAGCCGCAGGACGTCGTCGACCTCGGCCTTGGCCGAGAGCTTCACGCCGATCGGGTTGAGCACCTTGGAGACGAAGTCGACGTGCGCGCCGTCGAGGTCGCGGGTGCGCTCGCCGACCCAGATGAAGTGGCCGCTGGTGTCGTAGAGCTCCCCGGTACGGCTGTCGACGCGCGTCAGCGGGCGCTCGTAGTCGAGGAGCAGCGCCTCGTGCGCGGAGAAGAACTCGGTCGTGCGCATGGCGTCGAAGTCCGCGCCACAGGCCGACATGAACTTCATCGCCTTGTCGATGTCGTGGGCGAGCCGCTCGTACCGGCTGTTGGCGGCGTTGGCGACGAAGCCGCGGTTCCAGTCGTGGACGTGGCGCAGGTCGGCGAAACCGCCCTGGGTGAAGGCGCGCACGAGGTTCAGCGTGGCCGAGCTCGCGTGGTAGGCGCGGACCAGCCGCTGCGGGTCCGGGATGCGGGCGTCCTGCGTGAACTCGAAGTCGTTCACCATGTCGCCGCGGTATGCCGGGAGCGTGACGCCGTCGCGCGTCTCGCTGCCGCTGCTGCGGGGCTTGGCGTACTGGCCGGCCATGCGGCCGACCTTGACCACGGGGACGCTGGCGCCGTAGGTGAGGACCGCGGCCATCTGCAGGATCGTCTTGACCCGGTCGCGGATGTTGTCCGCCGTCGCCGCCGCGAAGGTCTCGGCGCAGTCGCCGCCCTGGAGCACGAACGCCTCGCCGCGGGCGGCGGCGGCCATCCGGCTCTTCAGCACGTCGCACTCCCCCGCGAACACGAGGGGCGGATAGGACGCCAGGGTCGCGACCGCGTCGGCGAGGGCCAACGGGTCGGGCCACTCGGGCTGCTGCGCCGCCGGGAGGGCGGCGCCGGCCGCGAGGCTGGCGAGGGCGTCGTGCTGGGCGGTGCTCACGCATCAAGGATAGGTGCGCCGTGGACCGGCCCGTCCCGCAGCCCGCATCGCGGTCACCCGCCCTCGCTGCGAGGCCGTCAGCGCCTAGGCCTCCGGGGTGTCGAGCCCCTTGGCGATCGCGAACCGCGCGAGCTCGACCCGGTTGTGCAGCTGCAGCTTGCCGAGGGTGTTCTGCACGTGGTTCTGCACGGTGCGGTGGCTGATGAACAGCTCGGCAGCGATCTCCTTGGAGGACATGCCCGTGGCGACCAGCCGCAGCACCTCGGTCTCGCGCTCGGTCAGCTCCGGGATGGGCCGGGACGGGTCCACGGCCGGCTGCGTCGACATCCTGCGGAACTCCCCCAGCACCAGCCCCGCGAGACCCGGCGTGAAGACGGCCTCCCCGCGGGCGGTCGCACCCACGGCGGCGACGATCTGCTCGCGGGTGGCCGACTTCACGAGGTAGCCGGTGGCACCCGCCTTGACCGCCTCGAGCACGTCCTGCTGCTCGCCGCTGGCGGACAGCACCAGCACGCGCGTCTCCAGCGCGCCCAGCGCCTGGCAGACCTCGTGCCCGCGCAGTCCCGGCAGGTTGAGGTCGAGGACGAGCACGCGCGGCCGCGTCGCCCTCGTCCGGTTGACCGCCGACGGCCCGTCGTCCGCGGTGGCGACCACCGAGTACCCGGCGTCCGACAGGTCGGCCGCCACGGCATCACGCCACAGCGGGTGGTCGTCCGCCACGACCACCGTCACCGGTGCCGCTGCGGTGTCCTGCTCACTCATCGATCTCCCTCCGGCGCGCCGCCCCTCGGCGCGCGCATCTCGACCGTGACCCCGGAGCCCTCACGGCCCGAGTACCTCGCTTCCCCCCCGAGGTCCGCCAGCCTGCCGCGGATGCTCGAGGCCGCGCCCAGCCGCCCGGCTGCCGCGGCCTGCTCGAGCCGGCCGGGCGGCATACCCACGCCGTTGTCGCGCACGGTGATGACCACGTCGTCGCCGGCGTCCTCGAGCAGCACCCACGCCTGGGCGTCCTCGCCCGCGTGCCGGCGCACGTTGTCGAGCGCGGCACCGACGGCCGCCGCCAGCTCGCCGGCGACGCGCGGCGGCACGGGGACGGGGTCGGCCGGTGCGACGAGCTGGACGCGACCACCGGCGTACCGGGCGAGCGACTGGCGCAGGTCGGTGTCGCCGCTCACGGCCGCCTCGGTGTCCTCGGGGCTGGTGCCGCTCACCAGCGCGCGCAGGATGCGCTCCTGCTCGGCGGCCATGGCGCCGAGCACGGCCGGCTGTCCACCCAGCTCGCCACCGCGTCGGTTGATGAACGCCAGCGTCTGCAGGACACCGTCGTGGACGGTGCGGGCGAGCCGCTCCCGCTCGCGCACGCGCGCCTCGAGGACGAGCGCCTCGCGCAGCTTGGCGTGGCCCTCGCGGGCCAGGTCGCAGGCGTACCCGATCAGCGCCCCGATGAGCAGCAGCAGCACGATGTTGTTGACCGTGTTGGGCGTGGCCTGCCGCACCTCGACGACGTCGACGACGCCGATGAACACCGCAGCCGGTATGCCGCCGCGGCGCCCGAGCAGGACGGCGGCGGAGACGACGCCGGCCGCCGGCCAGAACGTCGGGAGCGTGCGCGCCCCCGCGGCGATCGCGGCGTCGGTGTCGACCAGGCGGGTGGCCAGGATCGCCGCCGCGCCGAGCCCGAGCTCGACCAGCACGAGCCACAGTCGGCGCCGGCGGTACAGGACCAGGAAGACGGTCCACGCCCCCAGCACGGCGAGGACGGACCACGCGAGGGCGGGGCGGGTCAGGTCGGAGGGCCGGTCCCAGAGCGAGTACGCGGCGTAGAGCAGCGCGATCGGGCGGAAGACGTCGATGCCCTTCCAGAACGCCGACACCACCTCCGGCTGGGAGGACGGGTCGAGCAGCGCCGACCGGCGTGCCGGCACCGAGAGCACGCCGGGGGCTCGCGTCAGGACGCGGCGCGGTCGACGGAGCCGCTGCCGGCCTCGCCCCCCGGGCGCTCGTCGTCGCTGCCCGCGTCGTGGCCCTGCGCGTCGCCGGGGCCGCCCTCGCGCCCGGTGCGCTCGTCGATGTCGGCGGCCGCGTCGTCCACGGCCCGGCTCGCCGCCCTGGACGAGGACTCCTCGCCGGCGGCGAGGGCCTCCTCGAGCTCCTTGGCCGCGGCCCCCGGCAGGGCGGCCTCCTGGATCTCGCGGGCCTTGGTCTTGGCGGCGGCGAGGATCCGGTCCTTCATCGACGTGGCGTACATGTCGACGTACTCCTGGCCGGACAGCAGCATGAGCTCGTACATGATCTCGTCGGTGACCGAGCGCAGGACGAACCGGTCGTCCTCCATGCCCTCGTACCGCGAGAAGTCGAGCGGCTTGCCGATCTTGATGCCGATCCGCATCAGCTTGGGCACCTTCTTGCCCGTGGGCTGGGCCTTGTCCGTGCCGATCATCGCGACCGGGAGGACCGGCACGCCGGCCTCGAGCGCCATGCGGGCCACCCCGGTGCGGCCGCGGTAGAGCCGGCCGTCGGGGCTGCGGGTGCCCTCGGGGTAGATGCCGAGCAGCTCGCCGCGCCGCAGCACCTTCAGGCCCTGGCGCAGCGCCGCCTCACCGGCGCGGCCGCCGGAGCGGTCGATCGGCAGCTGGCCGACACCCTTGAAGAACGCCGCGGTCAGCCGGCCCTTGATGCCGCGGCCGGTGAAGTAGTCCGACTTCGCGAGGAACGTCATCCGCCGGGGAACCATGAGCGGCAGGAAGATCGAGTCCGAGAAGGAGAGGTGGTTGCTCGCGAAGATCGCCGCCCCCTCGTCGGGGATGTTCTCCTCGCCCTCGACCCACGGACGGAAGAGCAGCTTCAGCAGCGGCCCCAGCACGACCGTCTTGAGAACCCAGTAGAACACCCCATACCTCCTGTGACGCGAGGAACTCTACGACACCAGTGGTGTGGACCGCTGCCCGTCGCGATGCGTGGGAAGCCGCCGGATTCGCCGGGCGGGCGGCCCTCGCCTCCGGGCCGGGCGCCACGTATCGTTGTCGCGTCGGTGGGAACGGTCGCAGTGCGCACGGTCCCCGGTCGGTCGGAAACAGAGGGGCCCATGGGCGACAAGGACGTGGACGCGCAGTTCGCGGACATCATCGCGCACTGGGACGACGTCGCCGTGGTGCCGGACCGCCCGTCGCCCGAGCGCCCCTCGTCCGAGCGCCCCTCGTCCGAGCGCCCCTCGTCCGAGCGCCCCTCGTCCGAGCGCCCGCCGTCCGAGCGCCCCTCGTCCGAGCGCCCGTCGCACGGGTCGGCGGTGAACCCGCCCCTGCACCCCGAGGGCAACCCGACCAACCCCCCGCCGATCCGCCCGTTCGTCGTGTGGCGTGGCGTCGAGCCCACCGGGGCCGACGACCAGGACCCCGAGGAGCTCACCGCCCTCGAGGCGGAGGACGACGAGCACTTCGAGCCCGGCCCCGTCGCGCCGCTGCCCCCGCAGGAGGACCTGCAGTTCTGGGGCATCATCGTCGGCCTGGTGGCCGGCCCGCTGCTGCTGCTGTGGATCGTCCTGTTCGACCGCGGCATGGGCCTGTGGTGGACCCTCGGCGCGCTGGGCCTCATGGTCGGCGGGTTCGTCCTGCTGGTGCTGCGCCAGCCGCACTCGCGCGACGAGGGCGACCCGGACAACGGCGCCCGCGTCTGACCCAGTCGGCTGGGTGGAGCCGCGGCAGGCTCACCCGTTCGTACCGTCATGTCCCGTTCGTCCCCGGCCCTGCCGGCTGCGCCGATACGTTGCCGCCGACCAGCGACGCCAGCACGGGAGGACGTATGCCGCGGTTCACCATCACCTCCGACCAGACCGGGGTCGGCGCTGCCCCCGCCGAGGCCACGGCGGGCGACCCCGCGGCCTACGTTCTCGAGCTGCCTCGGGCAAGTGCCGCCTTCGGGGTCGCGGTCCCGACGCTCGGGGCCGCCTTCGCCGGCGTCCTCGCGGTCGTCGCCCTCGTGCACCTGTCGCTCGTCGGTTTCGCCATCGGCGGCCTGATCGCGGTCGTCGCAGGTGTCGCTGCCCGGCAGGGCCTGCGCGCGGCGTCGGTCCCGCAGCTCGCTGCCGGACCCGGAGGCCTGTACCTGAGTGGCCTGGGCATGGCACCCGGGAACCGGAGGGCCCAGGTGGTCCCCTGGCCGCAGCTGCGCAGGCTCGTGGTCTGCACGGCGATCGAACCCTCGGCGCAGGTGGGCCGGGCCCCCTGGAGGATGCCGGCCTTGGCCGTGGAGGCGGTCGACCCGGCACCCGGCGCGGCTCCCCTCGGAGCCTCGGACCTGCCACAGGTCGCGGGGATGGTCCCGTTCGTCCCCGGCGCCGTGGACCTGTCGGGCGTCGACCCCGCCACCCTCGCGGAGTTCCGCCGTGAGCACCCCGACGCCGCAGCTGTGCTCGAGGGCCGCGCAGGGGGCTCCTCGTCACCGGCCCCGACCCGGCAGCTTCCCTACCAGGCGTTGGCCCAGCCGCTGCAGGGAGTCGACCGTGAGCGCCTCGTGGCAGCTCTGGCGCGGTACGCCCCGCAGGTCCAGCTCGTCGACGGACCCGACATCGACACCCGGCTCCAGACCGTGTGGGTGGGTCGCCGCCCCAGCTGAGCCCGGCCCCCGCGGCACCGGTCAGGCCGAGCCGGCAGGCACCGGGTCGAGGTCCAGGTCGACCCACACCGGGCGGTGGTCGCTCGCGGCCACCAGGTCCGCCTCGGGCAGTGCCACGTCCCGGTGCGCAAGCACCGTCAGCCCGGGTGACGCGAACACGACGTCGAGCAGCCGGCGCGGCGCCGGCGCCGGATAGGTCGGCGCCGTGGGCGACACCAGCCGGAGCCCGGCTGCGAACCGCTGCCACGCCGCGCCGGACTCCCCCTCGTTGAGGTCACCGGCGAGTAGCACCCCGCCACCACCCCCGGCGACCGCCTGCAGGATCTGCGCCGCGTGCCGCTCGCGCTCCGCGGCGTCCAGCGACAGGTGCACCGAGGCCACCACCAGCGGCTGGGAACCGGCGGGCGCGACCCGCGCCACGGCATACCCGCGGGTGCGCTGCAGCGCCGCCACCTGCAGGCGGTGGTGGCGCGACTCGGCCACCTGCACCCGCAGCGAGGTGAAGATCGTCGTCCCGCCGCTGCCGCGGTGCCGGCCCGACCAGTACATCCCGCACTCGGCGGCGAACGCCGACACCCGCCACGACGAGAAGAGGCGGCGCGGCACCTCCTGGAGGCACAGGACGTCCGGGTCGATCGCCCGGACGACGCGCGCCGCCGCGTGCCGGTCGAGGGTGAGGTCCTTGAGGTTGTAGGACGCGACGCGCATCCCGCTCACGCCGCGGCCCCGGCGCCGTCCCGCGCCAGGTCGGCCGCGCCGATGAGGCCGGCCTCGTTGCCCAGCTCCGCCAGCACGATCCGCGCCTGCGGGCGGTAGCCACGCCCCGTGAGGCTGCGCCGGAACATCGTCGTCGCGGGCTCGAGCAGCAGGTCGCCGGCCGCGCTCACACCGCCGCCGATGACGAACATGCCGGGGTCGAAGGCGGCGGCGAGGTTGGCGATGCCGACCCCGAGCCAGTGGCCGATCTCGGTGAGCAGCTCGGTGGCAGTGGGGTCGCCGTCCCTGGCCGCCTCGGTGATCATCGGGCCGGTCAGTGCCATCGGGTCGCCGCCGGCCCGCGCGAGCAGGTCGGTGGCCAGGGGGCTGTTCGCGGTCATCAGCGAGCGGGCCTCGCGGACGAGGGCGTTGCCGGACGCGTACTGCTCCCAGCAGCCCTTGTTGCCGCACTCGCACCGCTGCCCGCCGGGGACCACCTGCATGTGCCCGAACTCGCCCGCGATCCCGAACTGGCCCCGCAGCACGCGCCCGTCGAGAAGGAGCGCACCCCCGATCCCGGTGCCGAGGTTGACCATGACGACGTTCGACTCGCCCCGGGCCGCGCCGAAGCGCCACTCGGCCCAGACCGCGGCGTTGGCGTCGTTGTCGACGCTGATCGGCACCGGCACCCGGCGCTGGAGGTTGGCCTGCAGCGGCTCGTCCCGCCACGACAGGTGGGGCGCGAAGACGACGGTCGCCCGGTCGGCCGCGACGAAGCCCGCGGCGCCGATACCGACGCCCACGACCTCCTCGTCGGCCGCCTCCAGCAGCTCGTCGACCACCTCGACGATGGTGTCCTCGACGACGGCCGGGCTCTTCGAGCGGTGCGGGGTGTCGCGGCGGGCGCGGCCGACCACCGCGCCCTCGGCCGTGACGAGGCCGCCGGCGACCTTGGTGCCGCCGATGTCGATGCCGATCGCCAGGCTCACGGAGTCGCCGTCGTCTCGTCCTCGACCGCGATGTCCTGGACCCGCGACCGCGTGTGCCGGGCGCCTGCGTCGCCGGGCGTCGTCCCGGAGGGCGCCGCCGCCCCCGCCGACTCCGCGCCGGCGCGGCGGTGGTCGGCGAGGTCGCGCAGGGTGTCCGCGATCGCCCCGGCGAGGTCGGCGAGGCGGTCAACGGTCTCCGGGCGAACCGAGCGGAGCAGCCCGATCCCCTGGCAGACCGGGCAGAGCCGGCAGACGACCGCCCGGCCCGCGCCCGTCTCGGCGCCGCAGTGCTCGCAGTGGGCCCCGTCGTCGGGCGTCGCCCCGGTCGTCGGGTGCCCGCCGTCCTCCGCGGCCGGGCCCGGAGAGCCGTGGGTGTCGACGTGGGGCGGGTGGCCCTCGTCCTCGGCGCTCCCCCGCGACGAGGCGCCGGCGGCATACCCGCTGCTCGCGGCCCAGCCGCCGAGGGCGTCGAGCAGGCGCGCAGCCTCCTCGGCCACGGAGCCCACGGGCGCTCGCTCCTGGTCAGCCACGCGGCCACACCTCCTCGTCGGGGACGAACCGCACCGCCAGCCTGCCCTCGCGGACGGCGGCGCGCTCGACCACGCATCGTTGCAGAGCGGCGGGCAGGGTGAGCACGCGCCGGTGCTCGCCCAGCGTCACGAGCAGCTCGTCGCCGCGCCGCTGCAGGACGAGGTCGGCCGCGTGGGCCCCGGGCAGGGGCAGGGTGAGCAGGAAGCCGTCGCCGTCGCGGTCGACGGCCATGCCGCGGTGCGCGACGGGGGCGAGGAGGTCCTCGGGGCCGCCGTCCTGCTCGGCGGCGAGCTGGGCGAGGGCGTCGGGGCCGATGGGCTCGGCGGGCAGGTACGGCGTCACCTGCACCGCGAGCCCGGCGAAGGAGTCACGCACCTCCTCCAGCCCCTGCTGCTGAGTGGTGTTCCACCCCGCTCGCCACGGGTCGGGGGTCCGCCGGCCCGCGTCGGCCACCGCGTCGGGGAAGACCCGGTTGACCACGACCGCGTCCACGACGAACCCGTACAGCGACAACGACGTCCACGTCCGGCGGGACTCGGCGATGACCACGCGCTCGGGCGTCAGGACCAGCCGCACCGACGTCTGGTCACCGGTGAGCAGCCGGTGGACCTGGCGCATCTGCCGGTGCCACCCCGTCACGGCGTCGACGACGGCGGGGTCCGGCAGCGGGACGCCCGCGGCGGCTGCAGCGGCCGGCCGCAGCGTGCGGATGAGGCCGCGCTGGGCCGGGAGCAGCCGCTCGAGGTGCCAGGCGAGCGCCTCCGGCAGCGCCAGCAGCCGCAGCGTCTCGGCCGTGGGGGCGCAGTCGACCACGACGAGGTCCCACGGCCCGGACTCCACCTGCGCGCGCAGCTCGAGCAGCGCGGCGACCTCCTCGGCGCCGGGCAGGCGGGTCAGCTCCTCCGCCACCACGGGGTCCACCCCGACGGTGCCGAGGACGCTGAGCAGGTAGTCCTGGACCACCCGCCACGACGCCCCGAGCAGGTGCGGCGGGCTGACCTGCAGCGCGAACAGCCCCGGCTCGACCTCGACCGGCTCCCCCGGCCGGCCGGCCAGGTCGACGTCGAGCGCGTCACCGAGCGAGTGCGCCGCGTCGGTCGACATGACGAGCGTCTTGACCCCGGACCGGGCCGCGCGGACGGCGGTGGCCGCAGCCGTCGTGGTCTTTCCGACACCGCCCTTGCCGGTGAAGAGGAGTACGCGCATCGTGTCGCGACCGGGCCTCAGCCCTCGACGCGCTTCTTGAGCTCCTTGAGCGCGGTGTCGATGATGACCTTCTCGGCCTTGCGCTTGAGCATCCCCAGCATGGGGATCTTGACGTCGACCGCGAGCCGGTAGGTCACCGTCGTGCCGGCGGACCCCTTGGCGGCCAGGGTGTACGAGCCGTTCATGGCCTTGAGGACCGAGGCCTCGACCAGTCCCCAGGAGACCACGCCGGTGCCGTTGCGGGTGACGTCCCACTCGTAGTCCAGGACGTAGGTGTCCTTGATCGCCCCCGCGTCGAGGGTGAAGCGGACCTGGTCGGCCCAGCCGTCGCCCTCCTCGGTGAGGACCTCGACCTTCTTCACCTCGGTGGCCCACTGCGGGTAGCTCTCGAAGTCCGCGATGACGTCGAGGACCTCGCCGGGCTTGGCGGCGATGTCGATGCTGGACTCCGTGCGGTCGGCCATGCGCGGAAGGCTACCCCGAAGTCCCTTCGAGCGAGTCCTTGAGCGCGTGCACCGCGCGCTTCCACCGCAGGGTGTGCCGGGTGGCCAGGTCCCGCGGTGCGCGGGGGCCCGTCGTGCCGCGCAGGTAGTGGTGCACGACGGCGCCGTCCCACCACGGCTCGATCCAGACCTCCATCTCGCCGACCACCTGTCCGGAGACCGTCCACCGCAGGCCCTTGACCCCCCGGTCGCGCTGCAGCGTCCTGGTGAGGTGCGGCCACACCCGGTCGCACCAGCCCGCGTCGTCCAGGCAGGTGCGGACCCGCTCCGGCGCAGCCCGGATGTACGTGTCGTCGACGACGTCGACGCGACGCTCGCGCATGGGACCAGTGTTCCGCACGTCACTCCCCCGGTACGGACGCACCTCCCCGCTGGGCCCTACCGGTCGGTAGTCTGACGGCACGAGGACCGGTGCCGCGCCGCCACCACCGTGGGTGCCCCGGCGATCCCACCGGTCGAGCCGTCAAAGGAGACTCCGTGCAGGAACACGTCGCGCCCCCGCTCGTCCCCCCGACGACGGAGGGCAGCCTCGCCGACCTTCCCGCGCGCAACGCCGCGTCCAACCCCTTCGCCGTGGCGTTCGCCCGCAAGGAGGACGGCCGCTGGGTCGACGTCACCGCACGGCAGTTCAACGAGGACGTGCGCGCGCTGGCCAAGGGCCTGGTCGCGGCCGGCATCCGTCCCGGCGACCGGGTCGCCATCATGAGCAAGACCCGGTACGAGTGGACGCTGACCGACTTCGCGATCTGGACCGCGGGTGCGGTCACCGTGCCGATCTACGAGACCTCCTCGGCCGAGCAGGTGGCGTGGATCCTGTCCGACTCCGGGGCGAAGGCGATCATGCTCGAGACGCCCGCGCACGAGACGGCGCTGGCCGAGGTGCGCGACCAGCTCGGTGGCGTCGAGCACGTCTGGCAGATCGACGCGGGGGCGATCGCTGAGCTCGAGGCCGCGGGCGCCTCCGTCAGCGACGAGGACCTGGCCGGTGCCACGGCCGGCGTCGACCGCTCCAGCGTCGCGACGATCATCTACACCTCCGGCACGACGGGCCGCCCCAAGGGCGTCCAGCTCACCCACGACAACTTCCTGGCGCTGGCCGACAACGCGATCACCAAGCTGCGCGCCGTGGTCCAGGCCGACGGGGCGTCCACGCTCCTCTTCCTGCCGCTGGCGCACGTGTTCGCGCGGTTCATCCAGGTCCTGTGCGTGGCCGGCGAGGCCAAGATGGGCCACAGCGCCGACATCAAGAACCTGCTCGACGACTTCGCCGCGTTCAAGCCGACCTTCATCCTGTCCGTGCCGCGCGTCTTCGAGAAGATCTACAACTCGGCCGAGGCCAAGGCCACCTCCGAGGGCAAGGGCAAGATCTTCTCGACCGCGGCCGACACGGCCATCGCCTGGTCGACCGCGCAGGACGCCGGGGGCGCCGGGATCGGCTTGCGGGTGCGCCACGCGTTGTTCGACCGGCTCGTGTACTCCAAGCTCCGTGCGGCGATGGGTGGGCAGGTCATGTATGCCGTGTCCGGCGGCGCGCCGCTCGGCACCCGCCTCGGCCACTTCTTCCGCGGCATCGGCGTCACCGTGCTCGAGGGCTACGGCCTCACCGAGACGACCGCGCCGGCCACCGTCAACGTGCCCGACCGCGTCAAGATCGGCACCGTCGGCGCACCGCTGCCCGGTGTCGGCATCCGCATCGCCGACGACGGCGAGATCCTGATCCGCGGCAACAACGTCTTCGCCGGCTACCACAACAACGACGACGCGACCTCGGACGCGGTGCGCGACGGCTGGTTCCACACCGGCGACATCGGCGAGCTCGACGAGGACGGCTACCTCAAGATCACCGGCCGCAAGAAGGAGCTGCTCGTCACCGCCGGCGGCAAGAACGTCGCGCCCGCCGGCCTCGAGGACCGCTTGCGCGCGCACCCGCTGGTGTCGCAGTGCATCGTCGTCGGCGACCAGAAGCCGTTCATCGCGGCGCTGATCACGCTCGACGAGGAGATGTACCCGAGCTGGGCGAAGAACAACGGCATCGACGACGTCCCGTTCTCCCAGGCGAGCACCAACGAGGTCGTCCTCGCCGAGCTGCAGAAGGCCGTCGACGACGCCAACAAGTCGGTCTCCAAGGCCGAGTCGATCCGCAAGTTCGCCGTCCTCGACGGCGACTTCACCGAGGAGAACGGCTACCTCACGCCGAGCCTGAAGCTCAAGCGGAACATCGTGATGCGCGACTTCCAGGACCAGGTCGAGGAGCTGTACGCGGGGGCACCGGCGAAGTGACCGGCGGACCCCCGTAGGGTCCTGCCCATGCCCGAGCGCCACCGGCCCGTCGTCCGTGCCCGGTGGCGCTCGCGCGTGACACGGGCGGCCGGCGCCGTCCTCGCGGTCGCGTGGCTCGCGTACTTCACCGCCCTCCAGTGGAGCGTCGTGCGCTACCGCATCCCCATCGTGGCCGTCCTCACCCTGGCCGCCGTGGGCCTGGCCCTGTGGCAGTGGCGCGGCTGGCGGGTCACCCCGAGCCGGGGCGGCGTCGTGCTCATGCTCGCCGGCTCGGCCCTCGCCACCGCCGCGGTCCCGCTCTTCAGCTACCTGGCCCCGACAGGCCTGGCGGTGGCCACCAGCGCGCTCGTCGCCGCGCCGCTCGCCGGCGCGGTCGGCCTGTGGTCGGGCCGCGGACGCGCCGCGGCGGCCGCGCTCGCCGCCGCCGTCCTCGGGTATGCCGTGGCCGCCGCGACCGCCGTCGTGTCCTCGCCGCGTCCGCGGATCGACGTGTGGGTCACCCTCCAGCAGGCGTCCGACGGCTTCGCCCACCTCGAGAACTTCTACGCGATGACGTGGACGGGCTCCCCCGGCATCCAGGACGCCTTCACCTACCTGCCCTGGACCGTCGTCCTGCTGGCGCCGGGCCGGTGGCTCGCCGGCGACGTCCGCTGGGCCCTGGCCGTGTGGACCCTGGTCGCCGCGGTGGCCGCGGTCGCCCTGACCCGCGGTCCGGCTGGCGGGGACGACGCCGGGCACGACGACGCCGGGCAGGACGTCGCCGGGCAGGACGTCGCCGGGCAGGACGTCGCCGGGCAGGACGTCGCCGGGCAGGACGAGCCCGGCTGGCGGTGGACCGCGGCCGTCGTCGTGTCGCTCCTGCTCCTGGCGCCGGGAACCCTCACCCAGCTCGACCAGGCCTGGACCGAGCCGCTGCTGCTGGCCGGGATCGCCTGGTGGGCCGTCCTCGTGCGTCGCGGCCACGCCTGGTGGGCCGTGGTCCCGCTGGCGATGGCCTGCGCGAGCAAGCAGCACCTCGCGCTGCTGCTGCCGGTGCTGCTGCTGTGGCGACCGTTCGGCTGGAAGCGGACCGTGGCGACCGGTGCGCTGACCGCGGTGCTCATCGCACCGTGGGTCCTCGCCAGCCCTGCCGACTTCGTGCACGACACGGTGAGCCTGCTCGTGACGTTCCACCCGATCAAGTTCGCGAACACGCTGTACCTGTTGGCGTACAACACCTTCGGCGTCACGCTGCCGTTCGCGGTGACCGGTCTCGTGGTCCTCGGCACGCTGGGCGCCGTCTGCCTCACCGTGTGGCGACGACAGCCCGATCTCGCGTCCCTGCTGCGGTGGCTCGCCCTCGTCCTGCTCGTCGCGAACCTCGTCAACAAGCAGGCCTTCTACAACCAGTTCTGGCTCGTGGGGGCGCTGGTCGTGCTCTCGCTCGCGGTGGCGCAGGCCCGGGCGAGCAGCTCCACGAGCCTCTCGGGGTACACCGTCTCGCCCCGCCGCTGACGCTCCTGCGGGTCCACCCAGCCCACCTCGAGGGTCGAGCGGACCTCGGTCTCCTCGAACGCCACCGGCCGGGCGGCGTACCAGGGCACCTCGAGGAGGTAGTAGACCTGTTGCTGGACCACGGTCCGCCCCTCGAAGGGGAACACCACCTCGTCGGCGTGCACCGGCCCGACCAGCCGGGCGGGGTCGACGCGCAGGCCGGTCTCCTCCCACACCTCGCGCACGGCGGCCTCGAGGTCGGCCTCCCCCTCGTCGACGCCGCCGCCGATCGTGTACCAGTAGGTCGTCGCGGGGTCGTGTGGGTCGAACCCGTGGATCATCAGGACGGTCCCACCCGGCTCGACCACGAGCACGCGCACCGCCCGGCGCCGCAGGACGTCGCTCATCCGGCGGAGGCCGCCGCGCGGATCGAGGCCAGCCACTGCCGGGTGAACGCCGCCACGGTCGTGTGCAGGACGTCCTGGAACGCCCGGGCGGTGGCGGCGTCGACCTCGGAGGCGCTCGCGTCGGCCGACGGCGCCGACGCCGCGGCGCGGTAGAAGCGCACGAGGGTGGCCGTGCCGTACCTCTCGGCGACCTGGCGCACGGCCAGCCACGCCGCGTTGTAGGTGGGGCCGATCGTCGTGTGGGCCGGGTCGAACTCCTCCGCCCGGGGCAGTGCCGTGGGTCCACGACCCGCCCGGACCTCGGCGAAGAGGGCTGCCGCCACCTGCTGCTCGGTGGCGTCGACGTCGCGGTACCCCACGTAGTCGGCCATGCCCTCGGACAGCCACAGCGGGACCGGCCGGGTCGTCGTGGCACGGATGGCCACGTGCGTCGCCTCGTGGGTCACCACGACCTGTTGCCCCCGGCGCTGCAGCCCCGCGAAGGCGGTGGGGTTGACCACGACCCGGTCCGCGCCGGCGCGCCCGGTGGCGTCAAACGGCCCGTCGGTGACGGCGGCGACCTGCGCCACGGAGCCGGCCTGCTGGCCGACGAGGTCGGCCATCTCCGCCGCGGTCCTCGGGACGACGAGCACGAGCCGGCCGTTCCACGTCGAGCCGGTCCAGACGTCGCGCACCTGGGCGACGGCGTGCTCACCGAGCGCGAGGTAGGGCCGCAACCGGCTCGCGGGCCCGCTGCCCAGCACGAGGGCCCCGTCGCCCTCGACGACGGTGAAGTCCGGCAGGTCCCACAGCTGGGCCTGGGTCCCGCCGTCGGTGTCGTCGGCAAGCAGCCAGCGGCCGTCGCGGCGCACCACGGTGAAGTAGGACTCGAAGCCTCGGGTCGCGGTGTCGTAGCCCTTGAGGCTGTAGCGGCCCTCGACCCGGGCCACCCACGCGTCGGGTCCCAGCTGGGCGAGCCGGTCGGGGCCGAGGGCGGGCGCGGCCTCGGGCGTGCCGTACTCGAACCGGCCGATCGGGAGCTGGTCGAGGGCGTCGAGCTGGGCGAGCTGCCGCAGCCCGAACCCGGACGTGGTGCTGGCCAGGGTCGCGGCGAACGCCGTGCGGTCCCGGTCGCGGACCGCGGCCGCGCGCCGGGCGAGCAGCGCACTGAGCGCCTCCTCGCGGGCGACGGACGGCTGGGCCGAGTCCTGCTGGGTCGTGGTGGCCGGCCGGGTCGAGGCGGGCGGGTGCGGAGCCGGGCGGCTGCCGGAGCAGCCGGAGAGGGCGAGGCACGCGGCCGCCAGGGCCGCCCCCACCCGATTGCCTCGCATGCGGTCATCGTAGGTCGCGACCGCCGGGTCCCCGCAGGTCAGCCGACTGCGCGGGCGTGGGCCCCCCACGGCTCACGGCGCGCCTGCACCGACGAGGCCTCGGGCACGGACACGAGGCCGGCCTCGACGAACCGCGTCACGGCGGCCCGCTCGGCCGCGTCGAGCGGGAGCTGGGCGTCCTGGAAGGCCAGCAGGGCGGGCACCATGCAGTCGGCGCAGTGCAGGTCCCGCACGGGGCAGGTCTGGCAGTCGATGATCACGGCGATCACCTCTCTCGTGGTCGGGTCCTGCGGTCGGGTCGTGGTGGTCGGGTCGTGGTGGCCGGTACCCGGGACGCCCGCCGGGGCGGTCGTCCACCTGCCCACGACGCTAGGTGCCACCACCGACAACGGTTCCCGCACGGCATACCCGCACCCACGTCGTGGGGGTCCCGGGTGGCGCGCCTGCACGGGGCTGTCACCCCGCCGCCCTACCGTCAGGTCCATGCAGATGGTCCAGGGCACCTTCGACGACTTGGGCACGGCTCTGGCCGCTGTCACGTTCGTCGTCGTCGACCTCGAGACCACCGGCGGCAACCCCAACGACAGCGCCATCACCGAGATCGGGGCGGTCAAGGTGCGCGGCGGGCAGGTGCTGGGCGAGTTCCAGACCCTGGTCAACCCGCACCTGCCGATCCCCCCGTTCATCCAGGCGCTGACCGGCATCACGACCGCGATGGTCGCCGACGCCCCCCGCATCGAGTCCGCGCTGCCGGCGTTCCTCGAGTTCGCGCGCGGGTCGGTCCTCGTGGCCCACAACGCCGGCTTCGACGTCGGCTTCCTCAAGGCGGCCGCCCGCCAGCAGGGCATCGAGTGGCCGCGCCACGCGGTCGTCGACACCGTGCACCTCGCCCGCCAGCTCGTCACCCGCGACGAGGCCCGCAACCACAAGCTGTCCTCGCTCGCCGCGTTGTTCGGCGCCAGCACGGTGCCCGACCACCGCGCGCTGCACGACGCCCGCGCGACCGTCGACGTGCTGCACGGCCTCATCGAGCGCGTCGGCAACCTCGGGGTGCGCACCCTCGAGGAGCTGTCGTCCTACACCTCGCGGGTGAGCCCGGCCCAGCGCCGCAAGCGCTGGCTCGCCGACGGCCTGCCCGACGCCCCGGGCGTCTACCAGTTCAAGGACGGCCAGGGCCGGGTCCTCTACGTCGGCACCTCGGTCAACATCCGCACCCGGGTGCGCAGCTACTTCACCGGCTCCGAGCAGCGCACCCGCATGTCCGAGATGGTGCGCATCGCCGAGAGCGTCACGCCCATCGTCTGCGCCACCACCCTCGAGGCCGAGGTGCGCGAGCTGCGCCTGATCGCCGAGCACAAGCCCCGCTACAACCGCCGCTCCAAGTCCCCCGAGCGCGCGACCTGGGTCAAGCTCACGGTCGAGGCGTTCCCCCGGCTGTCGATCGTGCGCGAGGTGCGCGGCGACGGCGCCAAGTACATCGGCCCCTTCGGCAGTCGCGCGTCCGCCGAGGCCGCGGTGGCCGCCGTGCACGAGGTCATCCCCCTGCGGCAGTGCGTCCAGCGCCTCTCCCCCACCCGCCGGGTCGGCTCGTGCGCGCTGGCCGACATGGGGCGCTGCGGCGCACCGTGCACCGGCGCCCAGAGCGTCGAGGAGTATGCCGTCGTCGTGCGCGACGCGGTCCACGCCCTCGTCGGCGACTCGCGCCAGGTCGTGACCGCCCTGCGCTCGCGCATGGGCACCCTGGCCGAGCAGGAGCGCTACGAGGACGCCGGCGAGGTCAGGGACCGGCTCCTCGCCCTCGTGCGCGGCATCGCCCGCGCCCAGCGCATCGCGCCCCTGGCCGCCAGCCCCGAGATCGTCGCCGCCCGGCCTGCGCCGGCCGGCGGCTGGGAGGTCGTCGTCGTCCGCCACGGGCGGCTCGCGGCGAGCACCGTCGCGCCGCGTGGCGCCGACCCCATGCCCTACATCGACGCCGCCCGCGCCAGCGCGGAGATGGTGCTGCCCGCCCCCTGGCCCGCGCCGGCCGCCCTCCCCGAGGAGACGGAGAAGATCCTGCGCTGGCTGGAGACGCCCGGCGTCCGCCTCGTCGACCTCGACGGCGAGTGGACCTGCCCGGTCGGGGGCGCCGGCGGCGCCCGCGCAGCCCTCGAGCCGGACGCCGTGGCACGCCGCGCGGTCCCCGGGTTCGTCGCGGCGTCCTAGCCAGCAGCCCGCACGGCGCCGATACAGTGGGCGCGTGATCACCGCCATCGTTCTCGTCAACGCCGACGTCGACCGCATCCCCGAGGTGGCCCAGGCCATCGCCGAGCTCGACGGGGTGTCGGAGGTCTACTCCGTGGCCGGCGACGCCGACCTGATCGCCATGGTGCGGGTGCGCGAGCACGAGGAGCTCAACGACGTGATCGCGGGCCGGCTCAACAAGGTGCAGGGCGTCATCGGCACCAACACCCACATCGCCTTCCGCACGTACTCGCGGCACGACCTCGAGGCGGCCTTCAGCCTCGGCCTCGACGGTGACTAGTCCGCCGAACGGCTCATCTGGGTACTAGGCCCCATCCGCCCGGGGCGCGCCGCGGGCACACTCGCTCCCGAGGGCGCGCCGTCCGGTGCGCCACCGGCTCGAGAAGGACCGATGGCCTCGATCCCCTGCCCCTCCTGCGGCACCGAGCTGCCGCCCAGTCCCCAGCAGTGCCCCCGCTGCGGCGTCCGGCTCACCGGCCCCGACGCCGTCCGGCTGTGGGAGGTCGACCAGGCGCTGGCCCGGCTCTCGAGCGAGCGCCGGGCGCTCCTCGCCGCGCTGTCGGCACCCGCGCCCGGCGCCACCGCCACGACGCCGGGAGTCGTCTTTGCCGGTGCGCCGCAGGGGGCTGAACCCCTCCCGCCGGCCGAGGCACCCCGGCCGCCACACCGCTCGTGGACGACGCAGCAGACGCTGCTCGCGGTGGGTGTCCTGCTGGTCCTCGTCGCCGGGTCGATCGCCCTGGCCGTCGCCTGGTTCGTCATCGGTCGCTACGGCCAGGTGCTCGTGATGGCCGGCCTCACGGCACTCGCCTGCCAGGCCTCGCTGGTGCTGTCACGGCGCCACCTGCCCAGCAGCGCGGAGGCCCTCGCGGTGGTCGCGGGTGGCCTGCTCCTGCTCGACGCGTCCGCCGCGCGCCGGTTCGGGCTCGCCGGCCTCGACGGCGTCGACGTCCACGCCTACACCGCCGTGTCCGGCCTCCTCGTGGCGCTCGTCCTCGCCGCCCTGCACCGGCGGGACCGCCGCGTCGCGGCCTTCGGCGTCCTCTCGCTCACGGCCGCCTCCGTCGCGTGGGGGGCGGTCGTCACGGTCCCCGCCCAGGCGCTGCCCACCGCGGTGCTGGCCCTGCTCGGTGCCCCACTGTTCGCCCTGCTGCACCTCGCCCTGCCGCCGACGCTCGGCGTCGTGCGCCGGGCTGCCACCGGGCCCGCCGCGGGCTGGCTCGTCGTCGGGGCCGCACTGGCCACCGCGATCGCGGCCGACGTGGAGCCCGGGGACCTGCGGACCAACGCCCTGCTGGCCGACGCGCTGCTGCTGGCCGTCGCGGCGCTCGGCGCCCTGGTCGTCGCCCGTGTGGTGCGCGAGCGTTCCGCGGGGCTCGGCTCACGAGCGGCCGTCCGCGCCGACTGGGCGCAACGCTGGCTCACCGGCGACTGGCGGGCCGTCGGCGTCCTCGCCGCCGTCGCCAGCGGGACCGCCCCGGTCGCGGTCCTGAGCCTGTCCGTGCAGCTGGCGCCGGTCGCGGCCGCGGCGCTCGGCGTCCTGCTCGCCGCTGTCGTCGTGGCCGTGGTGGCGGTGCGTCCCCTGCGCAGCCGGGTCGGGCAGCTCTGGCTGGAGGCCGAGGTGACCGCAGTACTGGTCGCGGCCTTCCTGGCGACCGTCGTCCACGCCTCGCAGCCCGCGCAGGCCTGCGTCCTCGCGGCGGCTGCCGTCGCCGCGACCGCCGTCGCCGTCGTGCGTCACCCCTGGCGGGCGCTGGCGTCCGGTGTCGCGGCGGCCTGCGCGGTCGGCGCCACGTGGCTCACCGCCGACCTCGTCGACGAGGCCACGGCCGTCGTGGCGGTCGCGGCGGTCGGACTGGGCCTCGTCGCCGCAGCACTCGTGCGGCCCCGCCGGGCCGAGGAGGTCCCGCTGGGGACGGTCGGCGCCATCGCCCTCGTGGCCGCCCTGGCCGACGCCGTCACACAGGGGCTCGACCGACCCGTGGTCGTCGCCGTCCTCGCGTGCGCGACGGTCGCAGGGGTCGGCACCGCGGTGCTGCGACCGACCCTGCGGCCCGCCGCCACCGCCGTCGCGGTGGTCACCGGCACGGGACTGGCCCGCGAGGTGGGCCTGCTCGTCTCCTCGTACGCCGAGTGGGCGTCGCTGGCGCTCACCGCCCTCGTCCTGGCCGGCCTGACGGCATGGCGGCGCCTGCGGCCGGAAGAGCCCGTGCTCGGCGGCTTCGCGATCGTCGTCGGCGTGCTCGCCCTCGCCCTCGGCCTGGACCGCGACCTGCCGCACTCCACGGCGGCGGCCGCGTTCCTCTACGCCCTCGCCGCCCTGGGCACCTCCGTCCCGGCGAGCCGGCGTCCCGTGGTCCTGGTCGGCGTCGCCGCCGCCACGACGGCCAGCTGGGTCGAGCTGCTGCATGCCGACGTCACCACGCTCGAGGCGTACACCCTCCCGCCGGCTCTGCTCCTGCTGGCGGCCGGCCTCTGGTCCGCGCAGCTCCTCGGGCGCCGGTCGTGGCTGGTCGCCGGTCCCGGCCTGGCCGTCGGGCTCCTCCCCTCGGCCCTGTTCACCGCCGTCGACGACGGACTGCTGCGACCGCTGCTCGCGGTCACCGTCGCCGTGGTCGTGCTCGTCGTGGGCGCGTGGCGACGCTGGCAGGCGCTCGTGGTCCTCGGTGCCGCCGCGGCCGTCGTCGTGGGGATCACCCAGCTCGGGCCGTATGCCGTGCACCTGCCGCGGTTCCTCACCCTCGGCACGCTGGGCGTGGCGCTCCTCGCCATCGGGGCGCGGTACGAGCAGCGCCGTGCGAACGCGCGGCACGCGATCAGCTGGCTGGCCTCGCTGAGCTGACCGCTGCACCCCTGCCGGGCGCGGGCCGCCTCCGTTGGGAGTCGTCCGCCGGGCGGATCCCGGTGGTGGCGCGCGCGCGTAACGTCTGGCCATGGACACGATGCACGCGCTGTTCCACCGGGCCGCCGACGTCGCGGCCGACCACCGGGCCGCGGTCGGCTCGCGCCCCGTGCCCGCCCCGGCGGCGCTGCCCGACCTGCTCGCCGGGCTCGACACGACGCTGCAGGACGAGCCGCGCGACGCCGAACAGGTGCTGGACGAGCTCGTCGCCGGCTTCGCCCCCGGCGTGACGGGCAGCGTCGGCCCCCGCTTCTTCGGGTACGTCATCGGCGGGGCGACCCCGGCCGCGACGGCCGCCGACATGGTGGCTGTCGGCTGGGACCAGTGCGCGTTCAACGCGACCCTGTCACCGGCGGCCGCGGCCGCAGAGCAGGTCGCCGGCCGCTGGGTCACCGACGTGCTCGGCCTGCCCGCCCGCGCGTCGGTGGGCTTCGTGACCGGGGCTCAGGGGGCCAACACCGCCGGGCTCGCGGCCGCCCGCCACCACGTCCTCTCGGGGGCCGGCTGGGACGTCGAGCGCGACGGCCTGCTCGGCGCCCCCGCCGTGCGCGTGGTCGCGAGCGCGGAGCGGCACGCCACCATCGACCGCAGCCTGCGCCTGCTGGGGCTGGGCACCTCGAGCGTGCGCGAGGTCGCGGCAGGGCCGAACGGCGCGATCGACACCGGCGCCCTCGCCGACGTCCTGGCGCAGGGCAGCGGCCCGGTGATCGTGTGCCTGCAGGCCGGCAACGTGAACACCGGCGCGACCGACGACCTGCGGGCCGCGACCGCGGTCGCCCGTGCCCACGACGCGTGGGTGCACGTCGACGGGGCGTTCGGCCTGTGGGCGGCGGCCTCGCCGTCGACGGCGGACCAGCTCGACGGCGTGGAGCTGGCCGACTCCTGGTCGTGCGACGCGCACAAGTGGCTCAACGTCCCCTACGACGTCGGGCTGGCGATCACGGCCCACCCGGAGGTGGCGGCAGCCACCCTGTCGTACACGGCGGCATACCTCACCGGGCACTCGGGAACGACCCCGCTGCTCGGCGACGTGGTGCCGGAGTCGTCCCGGCGCGCCCGGGGCTTCGCCGTCTGGGCCGCGATGCGCGAGCTGGGGCGCAGCGGCATCACCGACCTCGTCGACCGCTGCTGCGCGCACGCCCGGCGGTTCGCCGACGGCCTGGCCACCGGAGGCGCCGAGGTCGTCAACGACGTCGTCCTCAACCAGGTGCTCGTGTCCTTCGGCGACGACGCCCGCACCGACCGGGTGGTCGAGGCCGTCCAGGCGGACGGGACGTGCTGGCTCGGCGGCACGACCTGGCACGGACGGCGGCTCATGCGCGTGTCGGTCTCGAACGCCACCACGACGCAGGACGACGTCGACCAGTCGGTGGCGGCGGTCCTGCGTGCGGCCGCCACGGTGGCCTGACCCGGACCCGCCTGCACCGTGTCGCCGCGGAGCTGCATCCCGCGGCCGCGGTGCGGCGGGTCAGCGACGGGTGGCCGCCGCCCAGGCCTCGAGCCGCTGCTGGGCGGCGCCGGAGTCGAGCGCGTGCTCGGCCCGGTCCATGCCGGCCCGGACCTGCGCCGTGAAGTCGGCGTCGGAGGACCCGCGGTCCGGCTCGGTGAGGGCCAGCGCGAGCCCGGCGTTGAGCACCACGGCGTCCCGGGGCGCGCCGGGCGCACCGGCGAAGACGTCGCGTGCGACCTGGGCGTTGTGCACGGCGTCGGCACCGCGCAGCGCCTCGATCGGCTGCAGCGCGAGGCCGAGCTGCTCGGGGTCGACGGTGCGCTCCACGACCTGACCGCCGCGGACCCACCACACGTGCGAGGTGGTCGCCAGGGTGAGCTCGTCGAGGCCGTCGTCACCGCGGAACACGGCAGCGTCCGTGCCGCGCCCGGCGAAGACGCCGGCCATGAGCGGCGCCTGCGCCGCATTGGCGACACCCACCGCGGCATACGTGGGCCGCGCCGGGTTGGTGAGCGGGCCGAGGGCGTTGAAGGCGGTCGCCACGCCCAGGCCACCGCGAGCCGCGGCGGCGTGCCGCATCGCCGGGTGGAAGGTCTGGGCGAAGCAGAAGGTGATCCCGGCCTCGTGGGCGACCTCGGCCACGCGCTCCGGGGACAGCGTGAGGTCGACGCCGAGGGCCTCGAGGACGTCGGCCGATCCCGAGGACGACGAGGCGGCGCGGTTGCCGTGCTTGACGACCCGGACCCCGCTCGCGGCGATGACGATCGAGGACATCGTCGAGATGTTGACCGTGTGCGCGCGGTCGCCGCCGGTGCCGACGATGTCGAGGCTCGGCCCGGGCACGTCGATGCGGTTCGCGTGCTCGAGCATCATGTCGGCCAGCCCGCGCAGCTCGTCGACGGTCTCGCCCTTGGCCCGCAGGGCCACGAGGAACCCGGCCAGCTGGACGGGCGACGCCTCACCGCGCATCACCTCACCCATGGCCCAGGCAGCCTGGTCGGTCGTGAGGTCCCGGCCCGCGATGAGCTCGGTCAGCAGGTCCGGCCACGTGAAGGCGGCCGGAGCCGTGGCGTCCACGGTCAGCCGGCGGTCGGACGCCCGCCGCGGCCCAGCTGAGCGACGGCGTTCGCCAGCGCGACCGGGTCCAGCGGGTGCGGCACCGCGAGGTCGGCGAGCGACCAGGTGGCCAGCCAGCCGTCCTGCGGCCGACCGGTCAGCACGAGGATCGGCGGGCAGTTGAAGATCTCGCTCTTGAGCTGGCGGCACAGGCCGAGGCCGCCGGTCGGAGCCGCCTCGCCGTCCAGGATGAGCACGTCGAAGCGGGTGTTCTCCACCGCCTCGATGACCGCCGCAGCGGTGGCGCACTCGCGCCAGGAGGTGACCTCGACGTCGCGGGCCGGACGCCGGCCCACGGTGACGCGCACGGCGTCGCGGGTGGTGCGGTCGTCGCTGTAGAGCAGCACCGAGATCTGGCGGGCCGGGGCGGCCGACGAGGTCGCCGGCTCGGCGGCGGGGGCGTGCGGAGCGGTCATGCGCCCGATGCTACCGGTGCGGTGCCAGGCACCCGCCGGGCGCCCGCCCCCGGCGTGCGGCGCGCGTCACGGGCGCCCACCCCGGGCCCGAGGCACACCTCACGGGGGGCCGCCGGTGTGCCGCGATGCGAATGTGGCAATAATGGCGCACGTGGCGACAGCATCCGCAGTGACTTCAGAACCCTCGCGCCCGGCGAGCATCCCCGGACACGGCCCCGTCTCCCGGCCCAACATGGTGTCGGTCGGCACGATCGTGTGGCTGGCCAGCGAGCTGATGTTCTTCGCGGGCCTGTTCGCGATGTACTTCACGATCCGCTCGGTGGAGCCGGAGCTCTGGCGCACCTCGACGAGCGTGCTGAACGTGCCGTACGCCAGCGTCAACACGCTGATCCTCGTCATCTCGTCGGTGTGGTGCCAGCTCGGCGTCCACGCCGCCGAGCACGGCAAGGCCCACCGCGGCGACGCGAAGCTGCTGGACCTCAAGGCCTGGGGCATGCGCGAGTGGTACGTCCTGACGTACGTCTTCGGCGCGATCTTCGTCTCCGGCCAGGTGCTCGAGTACTCCGAGCTCGTCCACGAGGGCATCACGCTGTCCTCGAGCGCATACGGCTCGGTCTTCTACCTCACCACCGGCTTCCACGCCCTGCACGTCACCGGTGGCCTGCTGGCCTTCCTGCTCATCATCGGCCGCACCTTCACGACCCGGCACTACAGCCACGCCCAGGCAGCGGGCGCGGTCGTCACCTCGTACTACTGGCACTTCGTCGACGTGGTGTGGATCGCGCTGTTCGCGACCATCTACCTGCTGAAGTGACTCCGAACTCCCCCATGCCCCTCGCCGCTCCCGCCACCACCGACAGGACCGCACCGTGAACGCACTGGCCGCCCGTCGCCGCCACCCGGCCGCCATCGCCCTGCTGATCCTCCTGGGCCTGGTCGTGACCGGCCTCGCCTACTCGGCCTTCGCCCCCAAGGCGGCCAGCGCCGCCACGGCCTCGGCCGACCAGGTCGAGCAGGGCAAGAAGCTCTTCCTCGCCAACTGCGCGACCTGCCACGGGCTGCAGGCCCAGGGCACCAAGGCCGGCCCCTCGCTCGCGGGTGTCGGCGCGGCCGCCGTCGACTTCCAGGTGGGCACGGGTCGTATGCCGCTGGCCGCCCCGAACGTGCAGGCGCCCCGCGCGGTGGTCCGGTTCAACCAGGACGAGATCTCGGCCATGGCCGCGTACGTCGCCTCGCTGGCCCCCGGCCCGGCCATCCCGGACGCGCAGTACTCCAGCGGTGAGGGCGGCGACGTCGCCAAGGGCGCCCAGCTCTTCCGCGTGAACTGCGCCATGTGCCACAACTTCGCGGGTTCCGGCGGTGCGCTCACCCGGGGCAAGTACGCCCCGAGCCTGCGCAACGTCGAGGGCAAGCACATCTACGAGGCCATGGTGACCGGCCCGCAGTCGATGCCGGTCTTCAACGACCAGAACATCTCCCCCCAGAGCAAGAACGACATCGTGGCCTACCTCCACGCGGTCGACAAGGAGGAGAACGTCGGCGGGATGAACCTCGGCAACCTCGGCCCGGTGTCCGAGGGCCTCTTCGCCTGGGTCTTCGGCCTGGGCATCATGGTGGCGTTCGCGGTCTGGCTGGGGAAGAAGGCGGCATGACGCTCGCCCCGGCCGCTTCGCCCCACTCCGTAACCCACTCCTGCGACTCGACGGGATCGACGACACGATGAGCGAACACGACACGCCCCGCGGCGAGGTCGTCCCCACCGACGGCGACGGCTACGGCGCGAACGCCGTCCGGCTCGACCAGGGCCACATCGAGGGCACGGGCGGCCTCCCCGCCCGGTTCGAGAACCCGGGCCTGCCGCCGCACGTCGCCCGCATGAGCGACCTCGACGAGAAGGCCGCCAAGCGCGCCGAGAAGCAGGTCGCGACGCTCTTCGGCATCTCCAGCCTGGCGACGGTCCTGTTCGTGATCGCCTACTTCGCGATCGACCCGGAGCAGGCCGCGTTCCTGCCCGGCATCGGGAAGGCGAACCTCTACAACGTCGTCCTCGGCGTCTGCCTCGCGTTCGCCCTCCTCGGCGTCGGCGTGGGGGCCGTCCACTGGGCCAAGACGCTCATGCCCGACACCGAGATGGTCGAGGAGCGCCACCCGCAGCGCGCCAGCGACGAGGACCGCAAGCGCGCTGTCGACAACTTCGTCGTCGAGGGCGGCAAGTCCCAGATCGGTCGGCGCCCCCTCATCAAGTTCTCCCTCGCGGGAGCGCTGGCGCTGCCGCCGATCGCCCTGCTGCTGCCGCTCGTCGGTGGCCTCGGCCCGCTCCCCAAGGACGAGCTGTCCAAGACGATCTGGAAGAAGGGCGACCGGCTGGTCCGCGACCCCGAGCGCACGCCGATCCGCGCCGACCAGGTCACCATCGGCTCGGTCTTCCACGTCCTGCCCGAGTCGATCAAGGACTCCCAGCACGTGCTCGAGGACAAGGCCAAGGCCGCCGTCCTGCTGATGCGCCTCAACCCCGAGGACATCAAGCCGCAGAAGGAGCGCGACTGGGGCCACGAGGGGATCGTCGCCTACTCCAAGATCTGCACCCACGTCGGTTGCCCGGTCGGGCTCTACGAGCAGCAGACGCACCACCTGCTGTGCCCGTGCCACCAGTCGACGTTCGACGTCACCGACGACTGCAAGGTCATCTTCGGACCGGCCCACCGGCCGCTCCCGCAGCTGAAGATTACAGTGGACTCTGAGGGATACCTGGTGGCCGACGCCCCGTTCCGCGAGGCGGTCGGCCCGAGCTTCTGGGAGCGTGGACACGCATGAGCACCACATCAACCGCACGCGGCGCCGACCGGCTCCGCGCCGACGACCCGAAGCACGAGGCTCCCCACTCCCCCGGTGCCAAGGCGATCGGGGGCGTAGCGGGCTGGCTCGACGACCGCACGGGTGCCGCGAAGCCGTTCGGCTACCTCATGAAGAAGGTCTTCCCGGACCACTGGTCGTTCATGCTCGGCGAAGTCGCCATGTACTCGATGATCATCTGCCTGCTCTCGGGCACGTTCCTCACCTTCTGGTTCGTGCCCAGCGCCGGCCAGGTGATCTACGACGGCTCCTACCTGCCGCTCAAGGGCGTCACGGTCTCCGAGGCCTACCGCTCGACCGTCGACATCTCCTTCGACATCCGCGGGGGCCTGCTCATCCGGCAGATCCACCACTGGGCCGCGCTGATGTTCATCGTGGCGCTGTCGGTCCACATGCTGCGCGTCTTCTTCACCGGCGCGTTCCGCAAGCCGCGTGAGATCAACTGGGTCATCGGCTGCATCCTGTCGATGCTGGCCCTGGTCGAGGGCTTCGCCGGCTACTCCCTGCCCGACGACCTGCTCTCTGGCACCGGCCTGCGCGCCGCCGAGGGCTTCATGCGCTCGGTGCCCGTCATCGGCTCCTACTTGTCGTACTTCCTCTTCGACGGCGCCTTCCCGGGCGAGGCGATCATCCCCCGCCTGTACGCCGTGCACGTGCTGCTGCTCCCGGCGATCCTCGTCGGCCTGTTCACCGTCCACATCGGGCTCGTGTTCGTGCACAAGCACACCCAGTACCCCGGCCCGGGCCGCACCAACGACAACGTCGTCGGCTACCCCGTCATGCCGGTGTATGCCGCCAAGGCCGGTGGCTTCTTCTTCATCGTCTTCGGCGTCATCGCCCTCATCTCGGCGGTCGTGACGATCAACCCGATCTGGGCGTACGGGCCGTACGACCCGTCGCCGGTGACGGCCGGGTCCCAGCCCGACTGGTACATGGGCTTCGCCGACGGCGCGTTGCGCCTGCTGCCCGGCTGGCTCGAGTTCACCGCCTTCGGGTTCACCTTCAGCTTCAACGTCATGATCGGCGCCATCCTGCTCATCCCCGTGATGTACGGGCTCATGGCCGCCTACCCGTTCCTCGAGTCCTGGGTCACGGGTGACAAGCGCGAGCACCACCTGCTCGACCGCCCGCGCAACAACCCGACCCGCACGGGTCTCGGCGTGGCTGCGCTGGTCTGGTACGGCGTGCTCCTCTTCGCGTCGGGCAACGACCTCATGGCGATCAAGCTGCACGTGTCGATCAACGACCTGACGCACATCTTCCGGGTCGGCGTCTTCGTCTTCCCGGTCATCGCCTTCTGGGTGACCAAGCGGATCTGCCTGTCGCTGCAGCGCCGTGACCGCGACCTGGTCCTGCACGGCCGCGAGACCGGCCGCATCATCCGCACGGCGGACGGGCAGTTCTTCGAGCAGCACGAGCCGCTCGACGAGTACACCCGGTGGAACCTCGTCCAGCACGACCCGCACGAGGTCCTGCAGCTCGGGGCCGCGACCGACGAGAACGGTGTGGCCTCCCCCACGGCCCGCAAGGACAGGGCCCGTGCAGCCCTGTCGCGGTTCTACTTCACCGACCGCATCGACCCGGTCACCCCGGCCGAGCTCGCCGCGGCGCACCACGACGGCCACGACCACGAGGCGATCGAGGCTGCTCCCCAGGAGCAGGAGGTCCGTCCCGGGCTGGAGACCGCCAACCGCAAGCCCCCGCAGCGTCCCTGACGCCCGCGCAGGCTCCGCCACGCCGCGTGCCCCCCGCTCCCCTCGAGCG
>NZ_JBHUYG010000009.1:0-62483 GCF_042668795.1 Pedococcus sp. NPDC057267
GCACCGGGTCGCTGTCACCAGCGGTAGTGCGCGAAGGCCTTGTTGGACTCGGCCATCTTGTGGGTGTCCTCGCGACGCTTGACCGCGGCACCGAGGCCGTTGGACGCGTCGAGGATCTCGTTCATGAGGCGCTCGGTCATCGTCTTCTCGCGACGCTGGCGCGAGTAGCCGACCATCCAGCGCAGGGCCAGGGTCGTGGCGCGGTTCGGCTTGACCTCGACCGGGACCTGGTAGGTCGCGCCACCGACACGGCGGGACTTGACCTCCAGGGTCGGACGGATGTTGTCGAGCGCACGCTTGAGGGTCACGACGGGGTCGCTGCCGGTCTTCTCACGGCAGCCCTCGAGGGCGCCGTAGACGATGGTCTCGGCGATCGACTTCTTGCCGTCGAGGAGGATCTTGTTGACCAGGGCCGTCACCAGCGGGGACTGGTAGACGGGGTCGACGACGAGGGGGCGCTTCGGCGCGGGTCCCTTGCGAGGCATTACTTCTTCTCCATCTTCGCGCCGTAACGGGAACGGGCCTGCTTGCGGTTCTTGACACCCTGGGTGTCGAGCGAGCCGCGGATGATCTTGTAGCGGACACCCGGCAGGTCCTTCACTCGGCCGCCGCGCACGAGCACGATCGAGTGCTCCTGCAGGTTGTGGCCGACGCCCGGGATGTAGGCCGTGACCTCGATGCCGCTGGTGAGGCGCACACGGGCGACCTTCCGCAGGGCCGAGTTCGGCTTCTTGGGCGTGGTGGTGTAGACGCGGGTGCAGACACCGCGGCGCTGCGGCGAGCCCTTGAGGGCAGGGGTCTTGGTCTTGGTGACCTTGTCCTGCCGGCCCTTGCGCACCAGCTGGTTGATCGTGGGCAACCTGTTCTCCGTACGTTGTGGATTGTCTTGCGCCTGCGACACGTCTCGCGACGCGCCTCGGACGCTCCTTGGTGTTGTCGCCGTGCCCGACCCCCGCACTCGGGTGTGTCGGACGTGGCGCTCTCCCCTGCACTTCCCACGGCAGACCCTTGCGGATCGGTCGGAGGTTGCCCGGCGAGAGGTGGTGCCGTCCCGGCGGCCCCTCGTGCTTCCACGGTCGGCGCCGGCTCCGGCGGTCGTGCCCGAGGCAGACCTCAGACACAGTGTTCAAAGATACCGTCTGCGCAGGAGCCGACCAAATCCGCCGACCGGCACTCCGCCGCGGTCCCCCGCGCGGCACTCCCCAGGTCCAACACCGCGCGCGCCTGCCCTATGCCCCACGGCCGCCGCACGTGCCCCTCGCTCTTCCCACTTGTTGCCACCTCGTGGTCACCGAAGGCACCCGCCAGGGCCCCGGTGACCATCTCGTGGCAACAAGTGCGGGACCCAACGCCGAAGGGCGGGTATGCCGTGTGTCTCCACACGGCATACCCGCCCTCGATGGTGCGGGGAGACTCAGTCGAGGCCGAGCTCGGCGTCGTCGAGGCGGATCGCCTCGCCGGAGCCGGGGCCGAACACCGGGTAGTCGTACTCGTAGTTGGGCATCGAGTACATCGCGGCCTTGGCCTCCTCGGTCGGCTCGACCTTGATGTTCCGGTAGCGCGGGAGGCCCGTGCCGGCCGGGATCAGCTTTCCGAGGATGACGTTCTCCTTCAGGCCCAGCAGCGGGTCCGACTTGGCGTTCATCGCGGCCTCGGTGAGGACGCGGGTCGTCTCCTGGAAGGAGGCGGCCGAGAGCCAGGAGTCCGTGGCCAGCGAGGCCTTGGTGATGCCCATCAGCTCGGGGCGACCCGAGGCCGGGCGACCGCCCTCGGACACCACGCGACGGTTCTCCTCCTCGAACCGGCCACGCTCGGCCAGCTCACCCGGGAGCAGCTCGGCGTCACCCGACTCGATGATGGTGATCCGGCGCAGCATCTGGCGGACGATGACCTCGATGTGCTTGTCGTGGATCGACACACCCTGCTGGCGGTACACGTGCTGGACCTCGTCGACGAGGTGCATCTGGACGGCACGCGGGCCGAGGATGCGCAGCACCTGCTTGGGGTCGATCGACCCCTGCGTCAGCTGGGCGCCGACCTCGACGTGCTCGCCGTCCTGGACCAGCAGGCGCGCGCGCTTGCTGACCGGGTAGGCGTGCTCCTCCGAGCTGTCGTCCGGCGTGAGCATGATCCGGCGGGTCTTGTCGGTGTCCTCGATGGACACCCGGCCCGACGCCTCGGCGATCGGGGCGACACCCTTGGGGGTGCGCGCCTCGAACAGCTCGACGACACGCGGCAGACCCTGCGTGATGTCGTCACCGGCCACACCACCGGTGTGGAAGGTGCGCATCGTCAGCTGGGTACCGGGCTCACCGATGGACTGGGCCGCGATGATGCCGACGGCCTCACCGATGTCGACCAGCTTGCCGGTGGCCAGCGAGCGGCCGTAGCAGGCGGCGCAGGTGCCGACCCGGGACTCACAGGTGAGGACCGAGCGGACCTTGACCTCCTCGACGCCGGCGGCGACGAGGGCGTCGATGACGACGTCACCGAGGTCGATGCCGGCCTCGGCCAGCGTCTGGCCGTCCTTGACCACGTCGGCCGCGAGGGTGCGGGCGTAGACCGAGGTCTCCACGTCGTCGTGCTCGACCAGGGCGCCGTCGGCCGTCTTGCGGGCGATCGGCATGGTCAGGCCACGCTCGGTGCCGCAGTCGTCCTCACGGATGATGACGTCCTGCGACACGTCGACGAGGCGACGCGTGAGGTAACCCGAGTCGGCGGTCCGCAGCGCGGTGTCCGCCAGGCCCTTGCGGGAACCGTGCGTGGAGATGAAGAACTCGAGCACCGAGAGGCCCTCGCGGAAGTTCGCGCGGATCGGTCGCGGGATGATGTCACCCTTCGGGTTCGACACCAGGCCACGCATACCGGCGATCTGCCGCAGCTGCATCCAGTTACCACGAGCGCCCGAGGACACCATCTTGTAGATGGTGTTGGTCTTCGGGAGGTTGGACTCCATCTCCTTGGCGACCTCGTTCGTCGCCTGGGTCCAGATCTCGATGAGCTCCTGGCGACGCTCGTCGTCGGTGATCAGACCGCGCTCGTACTGGGTCTGGACCTTGGTGGCCTTGGTCTCGTAGCCCTCGAGGATCTCGATCTTGCGCGGCGGGGTGACGACGTCGGAGATGGCCACCGTGGTGCCCGAGCGGGTCGCCCAGTGGAAGCCGTAGTCCTTCAGCGCGTCGAGGCTCGCCGCGACCTGCACCTTGCTGTACCGCTCGGCGAGGTCGTTGACGATCGAGGAGAGGCGCTTCTTGTCGACGACCGCGTTCACGAACGGGTAGTCCACCGGCAGCGTCTGGTTGAACAGCGCGCGACCCAGGGTGGTCTCGACCACGAGCGAGGCGACCTGGCCCTGCTCGTTGGCCTCGACGCCCTCGGGCAGCTCCGTGCCGGGCACCGGGACGACGTCCAGGAGCCGGATCTTCACGACGCTGCCGAGCTCGAGCTCGCCGGCGTCGAACGCCATCCGGGCCTCGGAGACGCTCGCGAACGCGCGGCCCGAGCCCTTGCCGTTCTCCACCTCGGAGGTGAGGTGGTACAGGCCGATGATCATGTCCTGGGTGGGCATGGTCACGGGACGGCCGTCGGCCGGCTTGAGGATGTTGTTCGAGGACAGCATGAGGATGCGGGCCTCGGCCTGCGCCTCCGCCGACAGCGGCACGTGCACGGCCATCTGGTCACCGTCGAAGTCCGCGTTGAAGGCGGTGCAGACGAGCGGGTGGATCTGGATGGCCTTGCCCTCGACGAGCTGCGGCTCGAAGGCCTGGATGCCGAGGCGGTGCAGGGTGGGTGCACGGTTCAGCAGGACGGGGTGCTCGGTGATGACCTCCTCGAGCACGTCCCACACGACCGGGCGGGCCCGCTCGACCATGCGCTTGGCCGACTTGATGTTCTGCGCGTGGTCGAGGTCGACCAGACGCTTCATCACGAACGGCTTGAAGAGCTCCAGGGCCATCTGCTTGGGCAGGCCGCACTGGTGCAGCTTGAGCTGCGGGCCGACGACGATGACCGAGCGGCCGGAGTAGTCGACGCGCTTGCCGAGCAGGTTCTGGCGGAACCGGCCCTGCTTGCCCTTGAGCATGTCGGACAGCGACTTCAGCGGGCGGTTGCCGGGGCCCGTCACCGGGCGGCCACGACGGCCGTTGTCGAAGAGGCTGTCGACGGCCTCCTGCAGCATCCGCTTCTCGTTGTTGACGATGATCTCGGGCGCACCGAGGTCGAGCAGTCGCTTGAGGCGGTTGTTGCGGTTGATGACGCGGCGGTACAGGTCGTTCAGGTCGGAGGTCGCGAAGCGGCCACCGTCGAGCTGCACCATCGGGCGGAGGTCCGGCGGGATGACCGGAACGGCGTCTAGGACCATGCCGGCGGGCTTGTTGCTCGTCGCCTGGAAGGCGGTGACGACCTTGAGCCGCTTGAGGGCACGGGTCTTCTTCTGACCCTTGCCGGTGGCGATGATCTCGCGCAGGAGCTCGGCCTCGGCCTCGAGGTCGAAGGTCTCCAGGCGCTTCTGGATCGCCGCCGCGCCCATGCCGCCCTCGAAGTAGAGGCCGAACCGGTCGCGCATCTCGCGGTAGAGGATCTCGTCGCCCTCGAGGTCCTGGACCTTGAGGTTCTTGAACCGGTCCCAGACCTGCTCGAGGCGCTCGATCTGCTGGTCCGCGCGCTTGCGGATCTGGTTCATCTCGCGCTCGGCGGACTCGCGCACCTTGCGGCGGGCGTCGGCCTTGGCACCCTCGGCCTCGAGCTCGGCCAGGTCGGCCTCGAGCTTCTTGGCCCGGGTCTCGACGTCGGCGTCGCGCTTGTTCTCGAACTCCTTCTTCTCGACCTCGATCTGGGCCTCGAGCGAGGGCAGGTCCTTGTGGCGCTGCTCCTCGTCGACCGAGGTGATCATGTAGGCCGCGAAGTAGATGACCTTCTCGAGGTCCTTCGGGGCGAGGTCGAGCAGGTACCCGAGGCGCGACGGGACGCCCTTGAAGTACCAGATGTGGGTGACGGGGGCGGCGAGCTCGATGTGGCCCATCCGCTCACGACGCACCTTGGCGCGGGTGACCTCGACGCCACAGCGCTCACAGATGATGCCCTTGAAGCGGACACGCTTGTACTTGCCGCAGTTGCACTCCCAGTCCCGGGTGGGGCCGAAGATGCGCTCGCAGAACAGGCCCTCCTTCTCCGGCTTCAGGGTGCGGTAGTTGATGGTCTCCGGCTTCTTGACCTCGCCGTGGCTCCACTGGCGGATGTCCTCCGCCGTGGCCAGGCCGATGCGCAGCTCGTCGAAGAAGTTGACGTCGAGCACGTGGTTCCTTCTCTCGTGTCTCTAGGTAGAACTCAAGGGGGTGGTCGTCAGGAGGGGCGGTGTGCCGCGTGGCCGGCGCTGAGCGCGGCCACGCGGCATACCGTCACACCTCCTCGACCGAGCTGGGCTCGCGCCGGGACAGGTCGATTCCGAGCTCCTCGGCCGCGCGGAAGACGTCCTCGTCGGACTCCTTCATCTCGATCGCGGTGCCCTCGCTGTTGAGGACCTCCACGTTCAGGCAGAGGGACTGCATCTCCTTGATGAGCACCTTGAAGGACTCGGGGATGCCGGGCTCGGGGATGTTGTCGCCCTTGACGATGGCCTCGTACACCTTCACGCGGCCCTGGACGTCGTCGGACTTGATCGTCAGCAGCTCCTGGAGGGCGTAGGCGGCGCCGTATGCCTCGAGCGCCCACACCTCCATCTCACCGAAGCGCTGGCCACCGAACTGCGCCTTACCACCGAGCGGCTGCTGGGTGATCATGGAGTAGGGGCCGGTGCTGCGGGCGTGGATCTTGTCGTCCACGAGGTGGTGCAGCTTGAGGATGTACATGTAGCCGACCGACACCGGCTCCGGGAACGGCTCGCCGGAGCGGCCGTCGAAGAGCCGGGCCTTGCCCGAGCCGTCGATGAGGCGGACGTCGTCGCGCGTCTTGAGGGTGGAGTCGAGCAGACCCACGATCTCGTCCTCGCGCACACCGTCGAACACCGGGGAGGCGACGCGGGTGCCGGCCGGGGCCTGGCGCGCGTCCTCGGGGATGAGCCTGGCCCACTCCGGGTTGTCCGCGATCTCCCAGCCGCGGCTGGCTGCCCAGCCGAGGTGGAGCTCGAGGATCTGGCCGACGTTCATACGACCGGGGACACCGAGCGGGTTGAGCACGACGTCGACGGGCGTGCCGTCCTCGAGGAACGGCATGTCCTCGACCGGCAGGATCTTGGAGATGACGCCCTTGTTGCCGTGGCGGCCGGCCAGCTTGTCACCGTCGGTGATCTTGCGCTTGTTGGCCACGTAGACGCGCACCAGCTGGTTCACGCCCGGGGGCAGGTCGTCGCCCTCGTCCTTGTCGAAGACCTTGACGCCGATGACGGTGCCGGTCTCGCCGTGGGGCACCTTGAGGGAGGTGTCGCGCACCTCGCGGGCCTTCTCGCCGAAGATGGCGCGCAGCAGGCGCTCCTCCGGGGTGAGCTCGGTCTCGCCCTTGGGCGTGACCTTGCCGACGAGCAGGTCGCCGTCGCGGACCTCGGCACCGATGCGGATGATGCCGCGCTCGTCGAGGTCGGCCAGGACGTCCTCGGAGACGTTCGGGATGTCCCGGGTGATCTCCTCGGGGCCGAGCTTGGTGTCGCGGGCGTCGACCTCGTGCTCCTCGATGTGGATCGAGGAGAGGACGTCGTCCTGCACGAGGCGCTGGCTGAGGATGATCGCGTCCTCGTAGTTGTGGCCCTCCCACGGCATGAACGCCACGAGCAGGTTGCGCCCGAGCGCCATCTCGCCACCGTCGGTCGCGGGACCGTCGGCGATGACGCCGCCGGCCTCGACCCGGTCGCCCTCGTTGACGACGACGACCTGGTTGTAGGAGGTGCCCTGGTTGGAGCGCGCGAACTTGGCGATCCGGTAGGTGCGGGTCGAGCCGTCGTCACCGGCGACGGTGACGAGGTCGGCGGAGACCTCGGTGACCACACCAGCGACCTCGGCCCGGACCACGTCGCCGGAGTCGAGCGCCGCGCGGTACTCCATGCCGGTGCCGACCAGCGGCGCCTCGGACTTGACCAGCGGCACCGCCTGGCGCTGCATGTTCGAGCCCATGAGCGCGCGGTTGGCGTCGTCGTGCTCGAGGAACGGGATCAGCGCGGTCGCGGCCGACACCATCTGGCGGGCCGAGACGTCCATGAAGTCGACGTCCTCACCAGGGACGTAGTCGACCTCGCCGCCCTTGGTGCGGACCAGGACGCGCTCGTCGGTGAAGTTGCCCTCGGCGTCGATGACGGCGTTGGCCTGCGCGATGACGTGCCGGTCCTCCTCGTCGGCGGACAGGTAGTGGATCTCGTCGGTGACGCGGCCGTTCTCGACCTTGCGGTACGGCGTCTCGATGAAGCCGAACGCGTTGATCCGCCCGTAGGACGCCAGCGAGCCGATGAGGCCGATGTTCGGGCCCTCGGGGGTCTCGATGGGGCACATGCGGCCGTAGTGCGACGGGTGGACGTCACGGACCTCCATGCCGGCGCGGTCACGGGACAGACCACCCGGGCCGAGGGCCGACAGACGCCGCTTGTGCGTCAGGCCCGCGAGCGGGTTGTTCTGGTCCATGAACTGCGACAGCTGCGAGGTGCCGAAGAACTCCTTGATCGAGGCCACCACGGGGCGGATGTTGATCAGGGTCTGCGGCGTGATCGCCTCGACGTCCTGCGTGGTCATGCGCTCGCGGACGACCCGCTCCATGCGGGACAGGCCGGTGCGGACCTGGTTCTGGATGAGCTCGCCGACGTTGCGCAGGCGGCGGTTGCCGAAGTGGTCGATGTCGTCGACCTCGACCACGACCTCCTCGCCGTTCTTGCCCGTGAGGGTGGACTCACCGGCGTGCAGGGCGACGAGGTACTTGATGGTGGCGACGATGTCGTCGACCGACAGCACCGACTCCGACAGCGCGCCGGGCACGCCCAGCTTGCGGTCGATCTTGTAGCGACCGACCTTGGCCAGGTCGTAGCGCTTGGTGTTGAAGTAGAGGTTGTCCAGGAGGGTCTGGGCGGCCTCGCGGGTCGGCGGCTCGCCCGGGCGCAGCTTGCGGTAGATGTCGAGCAGCGCGTCGTCCTGGCCGGCCGTGTGGTCCTTCTCCAGGGTGAGGCGCATCGACTCGTAGTCGCCGAACTCCTCCAGGATGTCGGCCTCGGTCATGCCGAGGGCCTTGAGGAGCACCGTGACCGACTGCTTGCGCTTGCGGTCGACGCGGACGCCGACCATGTCGCGCTTGTCGATCTCGAACTCGAGCCAGGCGCCACGGCTCGGGATGACCTTGGCGGTGTAGACGTCCTTGTCGGAGGTCTTGTCCGGGGTGCGCTCGAAGTAGACGCCCGGGCTGCGGACCAGCTGGGAGACGACGACGCGCTCGGTGCCGTTGATGATGAAGGTGCCGCGCTCGGTCATGAGCGGGAAGTCGCCCATGAAGACCGTCTGGCTCTTGATCTCACCGGTGGTGGTGTTCATGAACTCCGCCGTGACGAACAGCGGGGCGGAGTAGGTCTGGTCCCGCTCCTTGCACTCCTCGATGGAGTACTTGACCTCCTCGAAGCGGTGGTCACGGAACGACAGCGACATGGAGCCGCTGAAGTCCTCGATGGGCGAGATCTCCTCGAAGATCTCCTCCAGGCCCGAGCGGTCGGGGACGTCGCCCCGGCCCTCGGCCTTCGCCTCGGCGACCCGGGCCTGCCAGCGCTCGTTGCCGAGGAGCCAGTCGAAGCTCTCGGTCTGGAGAGCCAGGAGGTCGGGGACCTCGAGGGGTTCGCGGATCTTCGCGAAGGACAGACGGCCGGAAGCCGTCCGTGCGGTGGACACAGTCTGAGTCGCGTTGCGCGAGGCAGCCAAGGAGGGGTCCTTCCACGGGCCTTGTGTTGAAACCGATGCCGCGCCGACCACCATGTCGGCCACGAGGAGCACCGGCCACGGATCCGTGCCGGAGGGCACGGCGAAGGGCTGGTGTCGATGGGGTCGGCGAAAGAGGGCAGCGCAAAGGATGAGCATAGACCCACGAGGGCAGGACTGTCCAACCGTGTCCAGCCGGTTCGCACCAGGGCTGTCGACGGGGGTCTCGCCGAGGCCACAAGCCCCGGGTTCGGATCGACGCAGACGAGGATGACGGGCGAAGGCCGGATCGTCAAGGGGAACGGTCGGCGTGGCGCGGGGGCCGGCCCCCGGGACGACCGCGACGACGCCCCGCCCGGGGCGTCGTCGCAGGTCAGGCGGCGTGCGGCAGCCGGGTCAGAAGGCGTCGACCTTGCTGACGAGCCAGCGGTCGCCGACCTTGGTCATGGTCGCGATCACCCGGTTCTGGTCGACGACGGGCTGCTTCTGGTCGGCCCCGACCCGGGCCTGGTTGACGAAGGCGAGGACCTTCACCGTGGTCGGCGAGGAGCTCATGACGCCCACGTCGGACACCCTGGCCTGCACCACGGTCTGGTTCTTGACCGCCATCGGCTTGATGGTCTTGTCCATGGCGCTGGTGAACTCGCCCTTGAAGGACCCGGTGAGCAGGCCCTCGACCTGGGCGGCCTGCCGGTCGATGGTCTTGTAGTCGTAGCTGAGCAGCTGCTCGACCGAGGTCCTGGCCTGGCTGGCCGCCGCCCGGTCGGCCCGGTCCTGGGCCCCGGCGTCCTGCAGCGTCAGGCCCAGCACGACGGCGAGGGCGGCGAGGCTCGCCACCAGCACGACCACGGGGGCCACCCAGCGGCGACGTCCCCGTGCCGCCCGTGCCGGCGCCGCTTGTGCCGGCGCCACTTGTGCCGGCGCCACCTGTGCCGGCGCCACCTGTGCCGCTGCTGCCTGTGCCGCTGCTGCCTGTGCCCCTGCTGCCTCCCGTGCCGGACCCTCGTGTGCCGGTGCCGCCTGCGGGCGCTCCTCCCGCGCGGCAGGGGCTGGGGCGGTCGTGGCCAGCGCCTGGCGTGTCACCGTGAGGTCCTGCCCAGCGCCCCTCGGGCGCGAGCGACCCCGCTCCCCCGCGATCCGTCGCCGCCCGCCCGGCCTGGGGTCACCCGACGAACTCAAGGTTCTCCACCTTCCACGTGTCGCCGACCTTCCGCAGGTCCAGGCGCATCCGGTACGTCTTGGTCTCGCCGGCGGGCACCGCCGTGTTCCTCGTCGGCGCGACGACGCCGACGAGGGCGACGGCCGAGTCGAGGTCGCCCGAGACCAGCGCGGCCTCCGAGCGCTGCACCGTCGAGACGGTCTTGTTCGCGACGAGGACCTTCTTCAGCTCCTCGACCGAGGCCGAGTAGCTCTTGAGGAACTCCCCTGTGGCCCCGGCCCGTACGCGTGCCGTGTCGGCGTCGACCTTCTGGTAGTCGACCGTGACGAAGTTGATCGCGAGCTGTCGGGCCGCGGCCGTCGCGGCGGCGTGCGCCTGCTGGGTCTGCCGCGCGGCATACCACTCGCGGCCCGAGGTGGCCGCGAGCACGAGGGCGGCGACCAGGACCACGGCGGCGAGCAGCCAGACGTGCCTCGGGGTGATCTGCAGGGCCTTGGGCCCGGTGCGGGGGTTGGTGTCCGTGCTCGGCTCGGGCGCGGGGTCGCGCTCGGTCGCCGTCACCGCCCTCCCGGCGTGGGTGGTGAACGTGGTCATCGAGCAGCCTCCTTCATGATCCACAGCCACGAGGGGTCGCCGCTGCCGTCCGTGGGGGGCATGGGAACCGACACCTGTGGCGTCGGGATGCCCAACGAGGCAGCCATCCCCGGGGATACGGGTTGGTCACCGAAGGCCAGCGGGACGGCCGAGCCCGTGCTCGACGAGGGGCCGGGCGCGTTCTGGGCCCCGCGGACCGTGATCCCCGAGCCGCGCGGCGCCGTGCACCGCGCCGAGGTGTTCGCCTTGCCCCCGGACGTGTCGGTCGGGGAGCGTCGCCTGGTGCCGCCGTACCCCTGGGTGCAGACCGGCGGGCTCTGCGCCAGCGCCAGCCCGAAGTGCGCGGTGCCGTCCCCCGGGACGACGGTGTACCCGCCCGCCACGACGTCCGGGTAGGTGACCAGCAGCTGCTGGATGCCGTCGACCCGCGAGGTGGTCACCTGCCCGATGGTGATGAGGTTGGCCAGCAGGGTGGCGAGGTTGCCCTGGTTGTCCCGGATCAGGGTCTGCAGCTCCTGGGAGGCGACAGCCCCGCGGTCGAGCACCAGGCGCAGGTCCCCGTCGGAGGACTTGAGGGTGGCCGAGAGGTCGGCGAAGTCGGACGCGAACGTCTTCACCTGCCCAGAGGTGTCGCGCTGGGTGTCCAGGACGATCCGCCCGTCGTCGAGGAGCTTGACCGTCTGCGGCAGGGCCTCGGTGGCCGAGCGCGTCAGGCGGTCACCGCTGTCGAGCAGCCGCTGCAGGTCGGTGCCGCCGTCGGCGAACCCCTTGCCCAGCTCGTCGACCACGACCTGCAGGTCGTGCTTGTCGACCGAGTTGACCGTGTGGTCGAGGTGCAGCAGGAGGGTGTCGACCCGCAGCGGGTAGCCCGTGTCCTGGCGCGGGACGGTGTCGCCGTCCCTGAGGTCGGGGCCCGAGTCGGTGCGGGGCTGGAAGTCGAGGTACTGCTCCCCCACGGCGGAGCGGTTCTCGACCACGACCCGGGTGTCCTTGGGGATCTTCACCCCGCGGTTGATCCGGGCGTCGACGAGCACACCGTCCCTCGACAGCCGCAGCCGCTCGACCCGGCCCACCGTCACCCCGCGGTAGGACACCTCGGAGCCGACGAAGATGCCGCCGGACTGCGCGAAGTCGGCCGAGACGCGGTACTGGCCCCCCGCGACCCGGTCGTACAGGCCCACGTACTTGGCCGACAGCACCGAGACCGTGAGCAGGGTGATCATGAGGAACGCGAACAGCTGGACCTTGACCCCTCGGCGGATCATCCGGCACCTCCCGAGCACAGGATCGGGATCGAGCACACGGGCTTGGGCGTGCTGGACGGCGTCGGCGTGGGGGTGACGGGGAGGCCGCCTGTCGGAAGGCCGCCGGTGGGCAAGCCGCCCGTGGGCAGCGGGATGGGCAGCGGGAGGCCGCCACCACCACCCGAACCGCTGCCGGAGCCGCCGCCCGAGCCGGTGGACAGGTTGCCGGCGAGGTCCTTGAGGTTGAGGTCGAGGTCGGCCGACATGTTGGTGAAGTCGCCCTTCATCGCCGCCGTGGTGCTGTCCGAGAACGGGTAGGTCAGCAGCAGCTGCATCGACTGCGGCAGGGCGTCACCGGCCTTGGTGAGCTGGCTGAGGATCGGCTGCAGGGCCTTGAGGTTGGCCGCGGTGTCGGCCTTGCTCTGGGAGATGACCCGGGTGCCGACGTCGCCGAGGCGGCTGAGGGCCTGGAGCATCTGCACGAGCTGCTGGCGCTGGTCGGCCAGCACCTTCAGGCCCTTGGGCATCGACTCGAGGGCGCGGGCCAGGTCGTCCTTCTGGGCCGCGAGCTTGGCGGCCAGCTTGTCGATGTTGTCGATGGCCCGCACGATCTCGGCCTTCTGCTGGTCCAGCCCCCCGACGAAGGTGTCGAGCTGCTTGATCACGTCGCGGATCTGGGTCTGGTTGCCCCGCATCGCGTTGTTCAGCTCCGTCTCGATGATCTTGAGCTGGGCGACCCCACCGCCGTTGAGCAGCAGCGACATCGCGGACAGGACCTCCTCGACCTCGGGGTTGCGCCCCGTGCGCTCGATCGGGATGTTGTCGCCGTCGCGCAGCCGGCCCTCCGGTGGGGTACCGGTGGGCGGGGCGAGCTCGACGTACTTCTCCCCGAGCAGCGAGGTCTGCCGGAGCTCGGCGACGGCGTTGTCGGGCAGGTCCACCGACTTGGGGATGCGCAGGGTGACCCGGGCGGTCCACCCGTTGAGCTCGATCTTCTCGACCGACCCGACGGTGACCTCGTCGACCTTGACCGAGGACTGCGGCACGAGGTCGAGGACGTCGGCGAACTCGGCGGTCACGCGGATGACGTCGCCGTGCTGGGCGGCGCCGCCGGGCAGGGGCAGGTCGAAGGCACCCTGGCAGCCGCTCACGGTCACCACCGAGGCACCCACGGCGAGCGCCACGAGCGCCCGGCCGCATGGCATGCGGGACGGGGTCGTCATCGTGCACCTCCCAGGAGGCCGCCCAGGGTGGGGTCGGCACCGTTGACCACGACGGCGGGTGCGGCGGACGACGCATCCGCCCCGGCGCCGCCTGCCCCGCCCTGCGGGATCGCCGAGAGCAGGTTGACCGGCAGCTTCACCCCGGCACCGGAGAGCTGGCCCAGCAGGTCCTCGACCGGCTTGAGCGCCGTCTTGGCCTGCGAGCAGATGGCGGCCGCGCGCGGGTTGTTGCTCGCCTCGACGAGGCTGCACACCAGGTTGTCCAGCTTGAGGTTCTCGTTGACGTTGGCGCGGGTGTCCAGGGTGCCGGTCGCGGGGTTGTAGGCGTTCTGCAGGTTGCTCACGGCGACGGGGGCGTTGGTCAGGGTCTCGGCGAGCGCGTCGCGCTGCTTGGCGACGGTGCCGGTGACCGACGCCAGCTGGCCCAGGTTGGTGGTGAGGGCGGCGCGGTTGTCGTGGACGAACGAGCTCACCTCGCTCAGGGCGACCGCGAGGTTCTTGAGGGCGGCGGCGAGGTCGTCGCGCTCCCCGTCGAGCTGCTCGGACACCGTGGCGAGGTCGGCGTTGAGCCGGCGCACCTGGTCGTCGTTGGTCGCCAGCATCGTCGTGAAGGTCTGCAGGTTCTTCACCGTCCCGAACAGGTCGTTGCGGCCACCGGAGAGCGTCTCCAGCGCCATGGACAGGTCGTGGTTGGTGTCGTGGAGCTTCTGGCCCTGCCCGTCGAGGTTGGCCGCACCCGTCTTGAGCACCTCGGAGAAGGCGCCGTTCTTGTTCGCCCCGTCGGGTCCGAGCGCGACGAGCAGGTCGTCCAGGCTCTGGGAGATCCGGTCGAGCTCGACCGGGACCGCCGTGCGGTCGAGCGGGATTGTCGCGCCGTCCTTCATGACCGGACCTGCGTGGTATGCCGGCAGCAGCTGCACGTAGCGGTCGCTCACCAGCGACGGGGCCACGACGGCGGCCTGGGCGTCCGCCGGCACCTTGTACTTGCGGTCGAACTCGAACCGGACCCGCACCTTGTCCCCCATGGGGGTGACCTCGGTGACCTTGCCGACCTGGACGCCGAGGATGCGGACGTCGGAGCCCGGGAAGAGGCCCACCGCCCTGGTGAACTCCCCGGTGACGTGGACGACGTCGTGGCGCGGCCAGAACGCGTACGCGCCGGCGGCGAGGGCCACGACGACGAGGGCGGAGACGAGCTTGCCGACGAGGCCCACCCGGGGCAGGCGGGGCAGCGAGGGGAGACGGGGCATCAGTTGCCACCTCCGGGCGCGGCGACGGGGGTCGTGAGGTTCGCGATGTAGGTGTCGAACCAGCGGCCGTTGCCGAGGACGTTGGCGAAGAGCCGGGTGAACGGCGCCATCGCGGCGATGGTGTCGCTGAGGTCCTGCTCGTGCTTCTGCAGCGTGGCCAGGACCTTGGTGAGCTGGTCGAGGGCCGGCTTGAGCTCGGCCCGGTTGTCGCGCACCAGGCCGGTGATCTGCTGCGCCATCGCCGAGGTGTTCGTGAAGAGCGTGTGGATCGCGTCCCTGCGGGCGTTGAGCTCCACCATGAGCAGGTCGGCGTTCTTGATGATCGACTCGACCGCCTTGTTCCGCTGGGCCACCGTGCCGCTGACGCTGTTGGCCGAGGCGAGCAGCTGCTTGAGCTGCGCGTCGCGCGAGGCGATGGTCCGGGAGAGCCGGCCGAGGCCGTCGAGGGCCGCCCGCACGTCGGCGGGGCTGTCCTTGAACTCGGTCGCGAGCGTGGTCAGCGACTTGGCGAGCTCGCCGGTGTCGATCCGCTCGCTCGTCGTCGCGAGGTCGGTGAAGGCGTTGACGATGTCGTAGGAGGAGACCGTGCGGTCGAGCGGTATCTGCGAGTCGGCCTCGAGCTGGCCGGTGCCCCCGGGTTCGAGGGCGAGGTACTTCTGGCCGAGCAGGGTCTTCATCCGCACCGAGGCACCCGTCTGGGTGCCGAACTTCACCGGCTCGGTGACCTTGAAGTCGACGACGACGTGGTCACCGGCGAGGTCGACCCCCTCCACCTTGCCGACCTTGACGCCGGCGATGCGGACGTCGTCGCCCTTGACCAGGCCACCGGCCTCGGAGAAGGCCGCGCTGTAGTGCCGGCCGCCGCCGACCAGGGGCAGGCTGTCGATGTTGAACGCCAGGACGAGCAGGACGGCGATGACGGCGAGCCCGGCGGCCCCGATGGGGACCGGGTTGCGCTCGCGGAAGGGGATGCTCATCGGGGCCCCCGCGAGGTGTCGGAGCGACGAGGGAGCTCAGGACGTCGTGGGGTGTTCACTTGCACCTCGCAGCGGAGAGGGCGGCCGGCTTGTCCAGGGGCACCTTGACGGCGGGCAGCCCCGGTCCGGCTGAGGGGATGACGACCGAGCCGCTGAAGTCGCACATGTAGAAGTTGAACCAGGAGCCGTACGTCGCAGTCCGGGTGATCGTGTTGATCTTGTCCGGGGAGGTCGAGAGGAACTTCTCGAACGCCGCCGTGTTGGAGGGCTTGTTGAGGTTCTGGCCCAGGGCCTGCAGCTGCGCCACGTCGTCCTTGATGGACGGGCGCGTGACCTCGAGCAGGTCCGCGGTCTGGGCGGTGAGCGAGTTGATGTTGGTCAACGAGGCCCCGATGGTCTTGCGGTCGGCCGCCAGGCCGGAGACGAACCGCTGGAGCTGGTCGATGAGCTCCTTGAGGGCGGTGTCGTGGGCGTCGACGGTGCCGAGCACGGCGTTGAGGTTGTCGATGGTCCGGCCGATCACGGCGTCGCGGTCGGCCAGGGTCGAGGTGAGGGACGCCGTCTTGGCCAGGAGCGAGTTGATGTTGCCGCCCTCGCCCTGCAGGACGCTGATGATGTTGGACGACAGCTCGTTGACGTCCTTGGGCGACAGCGCCGCGAAGAGCGGCTTGAACCCGTTGAACAGCGTCGTCAGGTCCAGGGCCGACTGCGTGTGGTCGAGCCCGATGCGCGCGCCGTCGCGCAGCGGGGTGGCTCCCCCGACCTCCTGGGTGAGGGCGATGTAGCGCTCGCCGACGAGGTTGCGGTACTTGATCGTGGCCTTGGTGCCGGCAGTGAGGACGCTGGTCTTGAGCACGTCGAAGGTGACGTCGGCGTGGATGCGGTCCTTGTCCACGGCGATGGCCTTGACCTCGCCGACGCGCACGCCGGCGATCCGGACCTCCTGACCGGCGGCGAGGCCGGTCACGTCCTGGAAGACAGCGTGGTAGGTGTTCTTGTCGCCGAACTGGGTGTTGGCGATGGTGGCCGCCAGCGTCCCGGTCGCCAGCAGGGTGGCGACGACGAAGACGATGAACTTCACGAGGCTGGCACGGGTGCTCACTGCTGGCTCACCACCGATCCGCGGAGCATGGGGCCGGCGAGCAGGGTGGTGATCGCCGTGGAGTCGCTGGTGCGCTGCGCCCCGAGCAGGGCGGAGACGAGCGCCTGCTCCTGCTCGGTGCCGGCGAGGCCGGAGTCCGGGTCGGGTATGCCGACGCCGGACGACCCCGCGAACATCGCGGGCAGCGCGCTGCCGGCGCTCGACCCGGAGGCCGACGTGCCGTCGGAGAAGTGGATGCCCGGGCGCGGGTTCGCCTGGCTGCCGTAGTGGTCGGGCAGGCCGTAGCAGGTCGGGCCGCGGTGCTCGCCCCAGCGGGGCTCCTCCCCCGGCCGGTACCCGGGGCGCTGCGGGCTGGTCTCGACGGTGATGTGGAACGTGGCGTCGCGCCAGGCCTGGTCGATGCGGGGGATCCAGTTGGTGAGGGCCTGCGCCATGCAGGGGTACTCCGGTGAGTAGCGCGCGAAGAGCTCGAGGCTGGGCCGGCTGACCTGCCCGACCCGGATGATGCGGTCACCGTTGGCGTCCAGGAAGTCCGCGGTCGTGTTCGCGAACCCCGCCGTCCCCGCCAGGAACCCCGCCAGCTGGTCCTTCTTCGTCACGATCGTCGTGTTTGTCGTGATCAGGTTCGTCGCCGCCCGCACCAGGTCCGGCGCCGCCACGGCATACGTGCTCGCCAGGTCCGCCAACCCACTGATGTCCGCCTTGATCACCGGCATCTTCGGGTTCAGGACCTTGAAGTAGTCATCCACCAGCACCAGGTTCTGCCCCAGCCGCGTCCCCCGACCCTCCAACGCCGACGCCAACGCGTTCAACGTCGTCGCCAGCTTGTCCGGACGCACCGTCCGCAACAACGGCAACAGGTCGTCGAACACCTTCTCCAGCTCGATCGCCACACTCGTGCGGTCCTGCTCGATCGTGTCCCCGTCCTGCAGGTGCCGCGCCGGGCTCCCCGCCTGCGGCGAGACCAGGTCGACGTACCGCTCACCGAACAGCGTCTTGGGCAGCAGCCGTGCCGTCACGTCCGCCGGGATCAGGTCGACCATGGACGGGTCGAGCGCCAGGACGAGGCGCGCACCCCTGCCCGTCGTCTCGACCTTGCGCACCTCACCGACGATGAGTCCGCGCAGCTTGACGTCGGACGACGCCTGCAGCTGCGAGCCGACCCGGTCGGTGAGGAGGGTGACGGTCACGACGGGGGTGAAGCGCTTCTGGAAGGAGGCCACGGACAGGCCGACGAGCAGGAGCACGACGACGACGAAGCCGACGCCGTACGCGCGGTTGCCCAGGCGCGACAGCCAGCCTCGCGCGGGTCCCACGCCGTCCTCGGGGTGCTGCGACATCGGCTACCCCGCGATCCGGACGGTCGTGGTGGCGCCCCACACGGCGAGGGAGAAGAAGAAGTCCACGATGTTGATGGCCACGATCGAGGTCCGCACGGCCTTGCCGACCGCCACGCCGACGCCGGCCGGGCCGCCGGACGCGGTGTAGCCGTAGTAGCAGTGGATCAGGATGATCACGACCGCGAAGACCACGACCTTGAGGAAGGAGTAGAGGACGTCGATCGGCGGCAGGAACAGGTGGAAGTAGTGGTCGTACGTGCCTGCCGACTGCCCGAAGTAGTGGACGACGATGAAGCGGGTCGCACCGTAGGAGGAGAGCAGGCCGAGCACGTAGAGCGGCACGACGGCGACGAAGCCGGCGATCATGCGCGTCGTCACGAGGAACGGCAGCGACGGGATGCCCATGACCTCCAGGGCGTCGACCTCCTCCGAGATCCGCATGGCGCCGAGCTGCGCGGTGAAGCCGCAGCCGACCGTGGCGGCGAGGGCGAGGCCCGCCACGAGCGGGGCGATCTCACGCGTGTTGAGGTACGCCGACACGAAACCGGTGAACGCCCCGGTGCCGAGCTGGTTGAGCGAGGAGTACCCCTGCAGGCCGACCTGGCTGCCGGTGAAGAAGGCGAGGAAGGCGATGACACCGACGGTGCCGCCGATGACCGAGAGGGCGCCGGAGCCGAGGGAGACCTCGGCCAGCAGCCGCACGACCTCCTTCTTGTAGCGGCGCAGCGTGCGCGGCGTCCAGGCGAGGGAGCGCACGTAGAAGCGCATCTGCTCGCCCAGGCTGTCGAGCGCCTGGACGGGGCGCCCGGCGACGTCGAGGACCTTGCTCACGGGTGCACCTCCTTCAGATCTTCTGGGGGACGACTTGGAAGTAGACGGCGCTGGCGACGAAGTTCACGACGAACAGGAACATGAAGGTGATGACCACGCTCTGGTTCACGGCATCGCCGACGCCCTTGGGGCCGCCGCCCGCGGTGAGGCCCTTGTAGGAGGCGACGACCGCGGCGATGAAGCCGAAGATCAGCGCCTTGATCTCCGAGGTCCACAGGTCGGCGAGCTGGGCCAGCGCCGTGAACGAGGCGATGTACGCACCGGGGGTGCCGCCCTGGATGATCACGTTGAAGAAGTAGCCACCGGCGACGCCGACGACCGACACGAGCCCGTTGAGCAGCAGGGCGACGAGCATCGCGGCGAGCACGCGCGGGACGACGAGCCGCTGGATGGGGCTGATGCCCAGCACCTCCATGGCGTCGATCTCCTCGCGGATCTTGCGCGAGCCGAGGTCGGCGCAGATCGCCGAGCCGCCGGCCCCGGCGATCAGCAGGGCCGTCACGATCGGCGATGCCTCACGGATGACGGCGAGCACCGAGGCGGCGCCGGTGAAGGACTGCGCGCCCAGCTGGCGGGTCAGCGTGCCGAGCTGGAGGGCGATGACGGCCCCGAACGGGATCGAGACGAGCGCGGTCGGCACGATCGTCACCGAGGCGATGAACCAGCACTGCTGGATGAACTCCTTGGCCTGGAACGGCCGGCGGGGCAGCGACCGCACGACGTCGAGGACGAGCGCGAACAGCGACCCGCTCTGTCGGAGCGCACCGGTCACCGGGTTGCTCATGACAACGCCTCTTCGGGCTCCGACGCGCGCGGGGAGGCCTGCCCGGCGTGGAGGGACTGGAACGAGCCGGGCGGCGGGGTGACGCCGTTGGCCCGGCACCACTCACCCGGCGGCCGCTCACCGCGGCGCGGCGAACCGTCGCTGGTGCGCAGCTGCAGCGGGATCGGGGGCAGCGGCGGGAGCTCCTGGCCGGACTCGGCAGCCAGCTCGTCGGCGTCCTTCTCCTCGGACATCCCGATCGGGCCGATGGTCTGGGCGTTGAGGAACTGGCGCACGACCGGCTCCTCCGAGCTCAGCAGCATCTCGCGGGGGCCGAACATGGCGAGGTGCTTGTGGTAGAGCAGGCCGATGTTGTCGGGCACCGTGCGCGTGGAGTTGATGTCGTGCGTGACGATGAGGAACGTCGCGTCGATCTGGGCGTTGAGGTCGATGAAGAGCTGGTTGATGTAGCTCGTGCGCACCGGGTCCAGGCCCGAGTCGGGCTCGTCGATGAGCAGGATCTCGGGGTCGAGCACCAGGGCGCGGGCGAGCCCCGCGCGCTTGCGCATGCCGCCCGAGATCTCGCCGGGCAGCTTGCCCTCGGCGCCCTGGAGGCCGACCAGCTCCATCTTCTCGAGCACGATGTTCCGGATCTCGGTCTCGGACTTCTTCGTGTGCTCGCGCAGCGGGAACGCCACGTTGTCGAAGAGGTTCATCGAGCCGAAGAGCGCGCCGTCCTGGAACAGCACGCCGAACAGCTTGCGCACCTCGTACAGGTCGTGCTCGCGCAGCCGGGTGAGGTCCTGGCCCTGGATCCAGATCGAGCCGGCGTCCGGCTTGAGCAGGCCCACGAGGGTCTTGAGGAAGACGGACTTGCCCGTCCCCGAGGGGCCGAGCATGACCGAGATCTCGCCTGCGGGGAGGGTCAGCGTGACGTCGTTCCAGATCAGCTGCGACCCGAACCGCTTGGTCAGGCCCTCGACCTTGATCTCTGTGCCCACGTCTCACCTCGTCGTGAAAATGCATGCCCGATGAGGGCCCCGGTTCGCACAGGACAACGAGTCGGGCCGTCGCAGGTTACGGCCCGGTAGCGAAGGCCGCATGTCGGACGAAGCGGCCGTCGACGCACGAAGGCGGGCCCGACCGTGGTCGGACCCGCCTTCGCGGAGTTCGTGCTCCCCGGAGGGAGCGCGAGGTCACTTCAGGGTGACGGTGGCCCCGGCGCCCTCGAGGGCCTCCTTGGCCTTGTCGGCAGCAGCCTTGTCGACCTTCTCCAGGACCGGCTTCGGAGCGCCGTCGACGAGGTCCTTGGCCTCCTTCAGGCCGAGGGAGGTCAGCGCGCGGACCTCCTTGATGACCTGGATCTTCTTGTCGCCAGCGGACTCGAGGATGACGTCGAACTCGTCCTGCTCCTCGGCAGCGGCGGCGTCGCCGCCGCCCGCGGCGGGCGCACCGGCGGCCGCGACGGCAACCGGGGCGGCGGCGGTGACGTTGAAGGTGTCCTCGAACTGCTTCACGAACTCGGAGAGCTCGATGAGGGTCATCTCCTTGAAGGCCTCAAGGAGCTCGTCGGTGGAGAGCTTCGCCATGGTGGGCGTCCTTTCTTCTCTTACTTCGTATGCCGTGAGTGGCGGTTTGGTTGGTGAGCGGGCCCCGGGGGGTCAGCTCTCGTCGCCACCCTCGGCGACGTCTGCGGTGGCCTCGGCCGCGGGGGCCTCGGCGGGGGTCTCCGGAGCGTCGGCCGCGGGGGCCTCGGCAGCCTCGGCGCCAGCGGCGGCCACGGGGCCCTCCGCCTCGACCTTGGCCCGCAGCGCGTCGACGACCCGAGCGGTCTGCGACAGCGGCGCGGCGAAGAGGTAGACGGCCTGGCTGAGCGACGCCTGGAGGGCACCGGCCAGCTTGGCCAGGAGGACCTCGCGGGACTCGAGGTCCGCGAGCTTGGTGATCTCCTCGGGAGACAGGGCCTTGCCGTCGAGGACGCCGCCCTTGATCACGAGGAGGGGGTTCGCCTTGGCGAAGTCACGCAGGCCCTTGGCGGCCTCGACCGGGTCGCCATCGACGAAGGCGATGGCGGAGGGGCCGACGAGCTGGCCGTCGAAGGCCGTGACTCCGGCCTCCTTGGCGGCGAGCTCGGTGAGCGTGTTCTTCACGACGGCGAAGGTGGCGTTCCCGCGCAGCGAGTTCCGCAGGTCGGTGATCTGCTTCACCGACAGCCCGCGGTACTCGGTCAGCACGGCCGCGCCGGAGTTGCGGAACTTGTCCGACAGCTCGGCGATGGCGGCAGCCTTGTCAGCCTTGGCCATGGGGCCTCCCTTCCGTGGTGTGCGACCGCCCGGGTCCGGCTCCCACATGAAGAAGGCCCCGGCGCAGGGCGCGGGGCTCACGGCATACCGACGGTGCGGTAGCTCGGTGTTTCCGGCCTGCGCTGGCGCCCACCTCAGGTGGGACCTTCGGTCTCCGTGCCGGGCACGGCGACAACCAAGCGGTCTCTGGTCACTGCCTAGGGTACGCGGCAGGGGCCGCGGCGACCAAATCGCCACGGCCCCGGCACCCGGGACGGGGCGGGCTCAGCCGGTGGGAAGCTTGAAGGTGCCCACCTGGTCGGCCGGCGGCGCGGTGATCGTGGACTTCTTGCCCCAGTCCGAGAAGGTGATCGTCAGCGTCTGGCCCTGGACCTGGGTGGTCATGAGGGTGGGACGGTCCTGCTTGTCCAGCGTGTAGTGCGCGGTCACGGGCGCGACCGAGGGTGCCGCCGTCGAGCCGCCGGTGCCCCCGAGCAGCTTGGTCGGGTCGATGGTGACCTCGTACTCGGTCGTGTCACCCGAGGTGCCCACGACCTTGGCCTTGGTCCCCTGCAGCGCCTTGGCGAACTGGCGGGGGTCGTTGTCCTGGCCGGCCAGGCCGGCGAACATCTTGCTCACGGGGTCGTCGGCCTTGGGGTCGATCTTGACCCACGGCTTGTCCGAGCCGGGCAGGCCCTTCATGTAGACGACGCCACCGAGGGCGACCACCTCGAGCTTCTCGCCCTGCAGCTCCATGGTCATCTGCTGCTCCATGGAGCTGTCCTTCATGACGAAGCTGCCGCTGGCCTTGCCCTGGCCACCGAAGTCCATCGCCATGGAGCCGGAGCCGGCCGCCACCATGGCGTCGGTCATCCGCTTGGCAAGGGCGGCGCCGTCGACGGAGTCGCCCGACTTCACGGCCGCCGGCGAGGAGCTCTTCGCCGCGGCGCCGGAGCCGGAGTCGGTGGCGCTGCCGCAGCCGGCGAGCCCCAGGGCCGTCGCCAGCACGGCAGCGGCGATCGTCGTGCGCTTCATGGGTCCCCCTCGGTCGACCGCGTGCTGCGGCCCGTCTGGTTTCCGGGGGTTCGCCCCCCGCGTTCGGTCCCCACCCTACGTCCCTGCCCGGACGACGACGGGCGGGGATGCCGCGAGCCCGCCACCTGCAGGAGGTGGCGGGCTCGCGGTCGGCGCGGTGAGGCGGGGGCTCAGGCCTCCGCGCTCTCCTCGCTGAGCAGGTTGCGGGTGCGGGTGTAGTCCAGCGGGATGCCCGGGCCCATCGTGGTGCTCATCGTGGCCTTGAGGATGTAGCGGCCCTTGGAGGCGGACGGCTTGAGCCGCAGGACCTCCTCGAGCGCGGTCGCGTAGTTCTCGACCAGCGACTTCTCGTCGAACGAGGCCTTGCCGATGATGAAGTGGAGGTTCGCGTGCTTGTCGACGCGGAACTCGATCTTGCCGCCCTTGATGTCGGAGACGGCCTTGGCGGTGTCCATGGTGACGGTGCCGGTCTTCGGGTTCGGCATGAGGCCGCGCGGGCCGAGGACCTTGCCGAGGCGGCCGACCTTGCCCATCATGTCGGGCGTCGCGACGACGGCGTCGAAGTCGAGCCAGCCGCCGGAGACCTTCTCGATCATGTCGTCGGAACCGACGTAGTCGGCGCCGGCCTCACGGGCGGCCTCGGCCTTGTCGCCGTTGGCGAAGACCAGGACGCGGGCGGTCTTGCCCGTGCCGTGCGGCAGGTTGACGGTGCCACGGACCATCTGGTCGGCCTTGCGCGGGTCGACACCGAGTCGCATCGCGACCTCGACGGTCTCGTCGTACTTGGCCTTGGCGGCACCCTTGGCGAGGCGGACGGCCTCGAGCGGGGCGTACGACTTCGAGCCGTCGATCGTCTCGGCGGCCGCGCGGTAGGCCTTGCTGCGCTTCATGTTCTGCTCCTGTTGTCGGTACTGCGGTTGGAGTTGTGGTCAGTCGGACCAGCGCTGGTCCTGCCACGGGGTCCGGTGTGCCGCCGGGGCGGCACACCGGGGGGCCTCACAGGGAGGTGTCGATGCCCATGGAGCGGGCGGTGCCGGCGATGATCTTCATCGCCTGCTCGACGTCGTTGGCGTTGAGGTCTTCCATCTTCTGCTCGGCGATGGCGCGGACCTGGTCGGCCGACAGCGACGCGACCTTGGTCTTGTGCGGCTCGCCGGAGCCCTTCTGCACGCCCGCGGCCTTCTTGATCAGCTCGGCAGCCGGCGGCGTCTTGGTGATGAAGGTGAAGGAGCGGTCCTCGTAGACCGTGATCTCCACCGGGATGACGTTGCCGCGCTGGGACTCCGTCGCAGCGTTGTACGCCTTGACGAACTCCATGATGTTGACGCCGTGCTGACCGAGCGCCGGGCCGACCGGGGGGGCCGGGGTGGCCGCGCCGGCCTGGATCTGCAGCTTGATGAAGCCGGAGACCTTCTTCTTGGGAGGCATGTCTGTTCCTTCTGGTGTGGTGGGCCGACGCCGTGGGCGATGACCCGGTTGCAGGCCCGGGAGACCGTGCGGTCACCCGGGGTGTCGCCGTCCGGTCAGATCTTGGCGACCTGGTTGAACGACAGCTCGACCGGGGTCTCCCGGCCGAAGATCGAGACGAGCACCTTGAGCTTCTGGGTGTCGGGGTTGATCTCGGAGATCGTCGCCGGGAGGGTCTCGAACGGGCCCTCCATGACGGTGACGGACTCGCCGACCTCGAAGTCGACGACCGCGACCTCGCGGGGCTTGCCCGCGGCGGCACCCGTGCCGGTCCCGCCGGCGGCGGCCTGCTCGGCACCGAGGTCCGACGGCGCCAGCATGGTGAAGACCTCGTCGAGGCTCAGCGGCACCGGCTGGTGGGCGTTGCCGACGAAGCCGGTGACGCCGGGGGTGTGCCGCACGGCGCCCCAGGACTCGTCGGTGAGGTCCATGCGGACCAGGACGTACCCGGGCATCCGGACGCGACGGACCAGCTTCTTCTGGCCGTTCTTGATCTCGGTGACCTCCTCCATAGGCACCTCGGCCTGGAAGATGTAGTCCTCCATGTTGAGGGAGGTCGTGCGGTTCTCGAGGTTGGCCTTCACGCGGTTCTCGTAGCCCGCGTAGGAGTGCACGACGTACCAGTCGCCGTACTGGCTGGCGAGCATGTCCTTGAACTCCTGGACGGGGTCGCCGGCGGGGGCGTCGACGGGCTCGGCTGCCTCGGCCACCGCAGCGGCGTCGCCCGGCTGCTCCTCGAGCGCGGAGTCCTCGGCCGCCTCGGCCTCGGGCTGCTCGTCGCCGGTCACGGGGGCGTGGTCAGTGGTCTCGGGCTCGGCGGACTCGCCGGCGAGGCCGTCCTCGAGCTCGAGGGACGCGCCGTCGACCGAGGTCGACTCCGTCTCGGGCTCGGAGTTCTCGGTGGTCCACTGGTCGGACACGCTGATGACCTACTTCCTTCTGGGAAACCCGGGGAGACCGGGCGAGTGCGGCAGGGCGGCGACTAGCCGCCGAAGACCCACAGGACGAGCTTGGTGAAGCCGAAGTCGATCGACGACACCAGCGCCATGATCACCGTCACGAACACGATCACGACGATCGTGTAGTTGACGAGCTCGGAGCGCGTCGGCCGGACGACCTTGCGCAGCTCGTCCAGGATCTGGCTGACGAACAGCGACACCGCCCGGAAGAACCGCGACACCGGGTTGCCGCCCTTGCCGCCCTTGCGGCTGGTACGACCGGAGCCGCGGGTGCCCGCGCTCACATCCGTCACGACGACTGCTCTCCCTGGGGTGTGCCGCGCCGCCGGCTGACGTCACGGGTCCTGCTGTGCGCAGGGCAGGAGGGACTCGAACCCCCAACCGCCGGTTTTGGAGACCGGTGCTCTACCAATTGAGCCACTGCCCTACGGGAGCGCCGGTGGGGCGGTGCTCCCGCTGGCCGAAGCCGACCGGGTTCCGGGCACGCCGGAAGCATGGTCGAAGTCAACCGAGGAGCAAGCATACGTGAGGCGCGGGGCCGAACGCGAACTCGCCCCGGCGGCCCGGCAACCACGCACGGCAGGCGGCGCGACCGGCACCGGGCCGGACCCGGGCGGACCCGGGTGACCGGCGACCGGACGCCGCCGCGCGGCATACGAGCGCTCTGGGACCATGGGGCACGTGACCGAGCAGAGCACCCCCACCGCCACCCCCCTCGCCGAGCGCTCGCAGGACGAGCTCGCCACGTTCGCGCAGGAGCAGCAGGAAGCGTACGACGCCCTGGTGCAGCGCGGCCTGAGCCTGGACCTCACCCGCGGCAAGCCGGCCAGCGCCCAGCTCGACCTCGCCGACGGGCTGCTGGGCCTCCCCCACGGCACGACCGACGCCGCGGGCGTCGACGTCCGCAACTACGGCGGGCTCGAGGGCATCCGCGAGCTGCGCGAGATCTTCGCGGAGCTGCTGTGGGTCTCCCCCGAACAGGTCGTGGCCGGCGGCAACTCCTCGCTGACGATAATGCGCGAGGTGCTCGTCGACCTGTGGCTGCACGGCGCCGTCGACGGCGAGCGCCCGTGGGGCCAGGAGGAGAAGGTCCGCTTCATCTGCCCCGTCCCCGGGTACGACCGGCACTTCACGCTGCTCGACTGGTTCGGCATCGAGATGGTGACCGTGCCGATGCGCGAGGACGGCCCCGACGCCGAGGCGATCGCCGAGCTCGCGGCCAAGGACCCCAGCATCAAGGGCATGTGGGTCGTGCCGACCTACGCCAACCCCACCGGCTCGGTCACCACCCAGGAGGTGGCGGCACGGCTGGCGTCGATGGAGACGGCCGCGCCCGACTTCAAGATCTTCTGGGACAACGCGTACGCCTTCCACCACCTCACGCAGGACGAGGCCAAGAGCGCCGACATCCTCAGCCTCGCCGCAGCGGCCGGGCACCCACACCGCCCGGTGATGTTCGCCTCGACCTCCAAGATCACGTATGCCGGCGCCGGCGTCGCCTTCCTCGCCGGGTCGGTGGAGACGGTGAAGTGGTACACCGGCCACCTCGGCAAGGGCTCGATCGGCCCCGACAAGGTCAACCAGCTGCGGCACGCCCAGTTCTTCGGCTCCGCCCAGGGCGTGCGCGACCACATGGTGAAGCACCGCGAGGTCATCGCGCCCAAGTTCGCCGAGGTGGAGCGCGTCCTCACCGAGCGGCTCGGTGGCCTCGGGGTGGCGGAGTGGACGCACCCGACCGGTGGGTACTTCGTCAGCCTGGACGTCCTCGACGGCACCGCCTCGCGGGTCGTCGAGCTGGCCAAGGCGGCCGGGATCGCGCTGACGCCGGCCGGGTCCTCGTTCCCGCACGGTGACGACCCGCGCGACCGCAACATCCGGCTGGCGCCGACGTTCCCGCCGCTGGAGCAGGTCACCGCGGCGATGGAGGCCGTGACCACGTGCGTCCTGCTGGCGAGCGCCGAGAGGCTGCGCTCGCGGGCCTGAGGCCCGACCGCGACGGGACCTTCTGCTGGTTGCGAGGTGCACCCTGCTGGCGTTGGCTTGTCCCATGAGCGACCAGCCAGGAGTGGAGAGCATCGAGGACGACGCGACGGGCAGCTACAGCGTCGACGACGCCGTGGACGCGGGCATGGGACAGGGCGAGCTGCTCGACACCAGCGAGGGCGACAACGAGCCCTGGTCGCCCCCGGACATGCAGCCGCGGGGCACCGAGTGGGGCACGACCGCGGCCGAGCAGGAGCAGGGCGAGTCCCTCGAGCAGCGGATCATGCAGGAGGAGCCGGACCCGACCAGCGCCTACGGCGCCCCGGACAACGAGTCGGGGCTCGACGAGGACCCCCGCGACCGGGTCGGCGGCGACGACCCCGACTCGATCGCGGCCGAGGACGACTTCGTCGGTGACGCCGAGGTCGGCGACATCGCCGCCGGCGAGCTCGTCGAGCCGGACGAGGGCGTGCGCGAGGACACCGAGAAGGACCTGGACGCCAGCGAGGCAGGGCTCGCCGAGGGCCCCGAGGAGACCGCGGTCCACATCGTCGAGGACTGACCCCGGCGGGGCCGGCAATGTACCCGAACCCGGCCCACCTGTGAATCCCCGCGAGGACGATTTCTCGCGGGGATTCGCGTTCCTAAACTTCCCGCCACGCGGCGCCGGTCGGCGCGCCCGTGACGGGGGAGGGGCAGGTGTACCTCAGCGAGCGCCCACGGACCGGGTCCGGGCCGCAGGCGTCTGCCCCCGAGCGCGAGGGGCGGCTCGGCGGCGACCTGCAGGGCGGTGGCCACGAGCCGGGTGACCGGCAGGGCGACGTCCGGCCGCGGGGCCGAGGGCGACGCGGTGTCGGCGGCACCGTGGTGCTGCTCGGTCTCGTCAGCCTGCTGACGGACGTCTCCTCGGAGTCCGTGTCGGCCGTCCTGCCGCTCTACCTCACCGCCGTGCTGGGGCTCTCGCCCCTCGCCTACGGCTTCGTCGACGGCCTCTACCAGGGCGTGAGCGCGCTCGTGCGGATCCTGGGCGGGTGGCTCTCGGACCGGGCCGACCGCCCCAAGTGGGTGGCCTTCGCCGGCTACGGCCTGTCGGCGGTGACCAAGGTGTTCCTCCTGCTGGCGCAGGGGCTCGGGGCCGTGACCACCGTCATCACTCTCGACCGGCTCGGCAAGGGCCTGCGCACCGCGCCGCGCGACGCGATCATCGCCGCGTCCACGCCACCGCACGCGCTGGGGCGTGCCTTCGGCGTGCACCGGGCGCTCGACACCACCGGTGCGGCGATCGGCCCGCTGCTGGCGTTCGCGATCCTGTGGTTCGTCCCCGGCGACTACCGCGGGGTCTTCCTCGCCTCGCTGGCCGCCGCCGTCCTCGGGCTGGCGCTGCTCGGCCTGATGGTGCCCGACCTGCGTCCGCGCCGAGGGGCCGCGACCACGCGGGCCGCATCCGGGGCGGCGGCCGCCGCCCCAGCCTCCGGGCCCGCCCCCACCGCCCCCACCGCCCCGGACGGGCCCTCCCCCGGCCCGGCTCCGCTGGCGACTCCGTCGTGGCGGTCGCTGCGGGACCGGTCGTTCGCACGCGTGGTGCTCGCCTCCGGGGTGCTGGGCGTGCTCACGATCAGCGACGGCTTCCTGTACCTGTCGCTGCAGCAGCGCGACTCCTTCGCCGCCACGTGGTTCCCGCTGCTCTTCGTCGGGACCAACGTCGCCTACCTCGCCCTGGCGGTGCCGTTCGGCCGGCTCTCCGACCGGCTGGGCAGGGCCCGGGTGCTGGTCGGCGGCCACGTCCTGCTCGTGGGCGCGTACCTCCTCGCGGCGCTGCCCTCCGGCGGCCTCGGGCTGACGATCGGCTGCCTCGTGGCGCTCGGTGCGTTCTACGCGGCGACCGACGGGGTGCTCGCGGCCCTGACCTCCCAGCTCGTGCCGGCCGGCGCCCGGGCCCGCGGCATCGCGACCGCCCAGACCGTGCAGGCCCTGGCGCGGTTCGGGTCCTCCCTGGTCTTCGGGGCGCTGTGGACCGGGCTCGGGCGCGGCCCGGCGGTCGTTGCGGTCGCGGCCGCCCTCGCCGTGGCCGTCGTCGCCTGCGGCTGGCTGCTGCGCGGGCTGGGCGGCAGCACCCCGGCGGGCTCCGAGGTGGCCGCGTGAGCACACGGCTGCGCCTCGCGGTCCTCCTCGCCCTGGCCGTGGTGCTGGTCGGCGGCACCGCGGCATACCTCGTGGAGTCCCGCGACGCGCAGCTCACGGCGGCGCGCGCGGCGCCCGCCCAGGCCACCGTCGCACCGGCGAGCGTGGCCTCGGCGCCGCGGATCGTCTTCCGGAACACCGCGATCGGGCCGGCCTACGGGCGCGTGGCCATGGTGCCGCTGTCCGACCCCGGCGGCCCGCGGGCGATCACCGACACGTCGTGCGACCGGGTGTTCGCGGCGGCCGGCCACACGCTGTGCCTCGCGTCCGACACCGGGGTGGTCGCCGCCTACTCCGCCCGGGCGTGGGCCGACGCCGGAGGGCCGAAGGTGGACCTCCCGCTCACCGGGACCCCCAGCCGCGCCCGGCTGTCCGACGACGCGAGGTTCGCGGCGACGACCAGCTTCGTGGCCGGCGACTCCTACTCCTCCGCGCACTTCTCGACCCGCACCGTGGTCACCGAGCTCGCCACCGGGAAGTCGGTCGACCTCGAGACGTTCCGGCTGGTCCACCGGGGCCGCGCCATCAGCCCGGCGGACCGCAACTTCTGGGGCGTGACGTTCGCCGCCGACGACGACCACTTCTACGTGACCGTGCAGTTCTCCGGCACGACGTGGCTCGCGGCCGGCCAGCTGTCGACGCGGACGGTGCGCACGGTCCGACCGGACGCCGAGTGCCCCTCGCTGTCCCCCGACGGGACGAAGGTCGCGTACAAGAAGCGGGGCGACCGGCGACCGGGCGACTGGCGGCTCGCCGTCATGGACATCGCGACCGGGCGCGAGACCGTGCTCGCGGAGCAGCACTCGGTCGACGACCAGGTCGAGTGGCTCGACGACGGGACGATCCTCTACGGGCTGCCGGGCGAGGGCACGGCCGCGGCCGAGAGCAACGTGTGGGCCGTGCCCGCCGACGGCACGGGCTCACCGAGGATGCTCATCGCGAAGGCGTGGTCCCCCGCCGTCGTCCGCTGAGCGGGTGCAAGACTGCACGGCATGTCGCGAGCGGTGGTCGATCTGCCCAAGGCGCACCTCCACCTGCACTTCACGGGGTCGATGCGGGTCGCGACGGTGCACGAGCTCGCGACCCGGCACGGCATCCGGCTGCCGGATGCGCTGACGAGCGACTACCCGCCGCGGCTGAGCGCGCGCGACGAGCGCGGCTGGTTCCGGTTCCAGCGGCTCTACGACGCGGCGCGAGCCTGCGTGCGCGACGAGTCCGACCTGCGCCGGATCGTGCGGGAGGCCGCGGAGGACGACGCCGCCGAGGGCTCGCGCTGGCTGGAGATCCAGGTCGACCCGACGTCGTACGCGCCGTTCGTCGGCGGCATCACGCCCGCGCTCGAGATCGTCCTCGACGAGGCCCGGCTCGCCTCGGCCGCCGGGCCCACCGGGGTCGCCGTCGTCGTGGCGGCCAGCCGCATCAGGCACCCGCTCGACGCCCGGACCCTGGCCCGCCTGGCGGCCCGGTATGCCGGCGAGGGGCCGGGCGAGGTCGTGGGCTTCGGGCTCAGCAACGACGAGCGCCGCGGCGTGACCGAGGAGTTCGCACCCGCCTTCGAGATCGCCCGTCGCGCGGGCCTGGCGCTCGTGCCGCACGCCGGGGAGCTGCTCGGCCCCACGGCCGTGGAGACGACGCTGGAGTCGCTCCGCCCGGACCGCATCGGGCACGGCGTGCGCTCGGTCGAGGACCCTCGTGTCCTCGACCTCGTGGCGGAGTCGGGTGTGGCCCTCGAGGTCTGCCCGCGCAGCAACGTGGCCCTCGGCGTCTACGGCAGCGCGCAGGACGTGCCGCTGCGCACGATCGTCGACCACGGCATACCCGTGGCGCTGGGGGCGGACGACCCCCTGCTGTTCGGTTCCAGGCTGGCCCCGCAGTACGAGTCGGCGCGCGAGGACCTGGTGTTCTCCGACGACGAGCTGGCAGGCCTGGCCCGCGGCTCGTGGCGTGCGTCGCGCGCACCCGAGGACGTGCGCAAGCAGGCCCTCGAGGGCATCGAGGCCTGGCTGGCGGGCTGAGGGTGCGCCCCGTCAGAGGCTGGTGCCGACGAGGACCGGCTCGTTGACGAGGGTCACGCCGAAAGCGGCGTCGACCCCGTCGCGCAGCTCACGCGCCAGGGCCACGACGTCTCGGGCGGTCGCCCCACCCCGGTTCGTGACGGCCAGGGTGTGCTTGGTGGACAGGGCAGCCGGACCCGGCATGCGGTAGCCCTTGCCGAAGCCCGCGTGCTCGATCAGCCACGCGGCGGAGGTCTTGACGTCGCCCTCGGCGTCGGCGAACCGGGGTGGCCTGGGCCCGTCGGGACCCAGCCGCTCGGTCGCCCGTCGCTCGAGCTCCTCGAACCGCTGCGGCGACAGGACCGGGTTGGTGAAGAACGACCCGCACGACCAGGTGTCGTGGTCGTCCTCGTCGAGCACCATCCCGCGGCGGCGGCGCTGGGCCAGCACGGCCTCGCGGGCGTCCGCGAGCGGGACGCGCCCGCCCACCTCCACCCCGAGCTGGCGGGCGAGGTCGGCGTATGCTACGGGCCGGCTGAGGTCGCTCGGCACCAGCTGGAACAGGACGTCGAGGACGACGTACCGGTCGGTGGCCTTGAAGACGGAGTGCCGGTAGGTGAAGGCGCAGTCCGCGTTGGCGACGGTGCGGACCACCTGGTCGCGGCGGTCCCAGACCCGCACCGAGGCGATGGTCTGGGCGACCTCCTGGCCGTAGGCGCCGACGTTCTGCACCGGCGTCGCCCCGGTGCCGCCGGGGATGCCCGACAGCGCCTCGATGCCGGCCCAGCCCTCGGCGACGGCCCGGGCGACGAGGTCGTCCCACGGGACGCCCGCCGCCACGCGCACCATGACGCCGCCGCACAGGTCGGCGGACTCGACGGTGATGCCATCGGTGGCGACCCGCAGGACGGTGCCGGCGAAGCCGTCGTCGGCCACGACGACGTTGGACCCGCCGGTCAGGACCAGCAGCGGCTCGTCGGCGTCGTCGACCTCACGCGCGGTGTCGACGACCTCGTCGGTCGTCTCGGCGGTGACCAGCCGGGCGGCCGGGCCCCCGACGCGCATCGTGGTCAGGGGCGCGATGGGCGCGTCGTGCTCCTCGCGCATCAGGCGAGCGCCACCACCGCGAGGCACCGGCCGAGCGCCTTGGTGCCGTCGGCGGTCACGGTGAGCTCGACGGTGGCCCGGCGGGCCTGCTCGTCGAGGGACTTCACGGTGCCGGACACCTCGAGGTCGGCGCCGTCGCGGGGCACGACGACCATCGAGGTGAAGCGGGTGCCGAACTCGAGCACGCGGCCACCGTCGCCCACCCACTCCTCGAGCACGGCACCGGCCGCGCCCATGGTCCACATGCCGTGGGCGATGACGTCGGGCAGGCCGACGGAGCGGGCGAATTCCTCGTCCTGGTGGATGGGGTTCTGGTCGCCGGAGGCGTTGGCGTAGGCCACGAGGGTGTCGCGGCCGACGTGCACCGTCGTGGGGCCGAAGGTCTCGCCGGCGGCGACGTCGTCGAAGCTGCGGACGGCCATGCTCACTCCCCTCCCCGGACGACGATGGTGGAGGTCGACGTGCACAGGGCCTCGCCGTCCTCGGTGGCGAGCTCGGTGCGGGTCGTCACCATCGAGTGGCCGCCGGCCTGGCGGATCGAGTCGACGGTGAGCGTGCCCACGACGGAGTCGCCGGCGGTGATGGGCCGGTGGTGCACGAACTTCTGCTCGCCGTGGACGACGCGGCTGTAGTCGATGCCCGCCTCGGGGTCGGCGACGTACTGCCGGTCGACCTGCTGGGCGATGCTCACCGCGAAGGTGGGCGGCGCGATGACGTCGCGGTAGCCGGCGGCCCGGGCCGCCTCGGCGGAGGAGTGCACCGGGTCGTGCGAGCCGACCGCCTCGGCGAAGGCCGTGAGCATCGCCGCGTCCACGGCATACGGGCCACTGGGCGGGTAGGTGCGCCCCAGGAAATCTGCGTTGACGGCCATGGCGTCCACTCTAGGGGCGCGCCCGGACGGGCACCGACCCAGCCCACAGCGCCGCCCCGGGGACGACGAAGCCGCCCGGCGGACGGGTGGGCCCAGGAGCAGGTGGCGGCCGCCGCCCCGGGGACGACGAAGCCGCCCGGCGGACGGGTGGGTCCGGGGCGGCTTCGGGGTGCGCCTGTCGGCGCGCTGCTCAGCGGGTCTCGCGGTGCAGGGTGTGCTTGCCGTCGCGAGGGCAGAACTTCTTCATCTCCAGGCGGTCGGGGTTGTTCCGACGGTTCTTCTTGGTGATGTAGTTGCGCTCCTTGCAGTCCACGCACGCCAGGGTGATCTTGGGGCGGACGTCTGCGCTCTTGCTAGCCACGGGGCAACCTGCTCTCGAAACTGACGGGGTCTGAAACTCGTGTGATGGGCCGCGCACGACGCGGCAGCGACACATCAGGGTACGCGACCTCGGGCCGAAACCTGAAATCGCCGTTGTAGCGGGAGCGGGGCTCGATCCCGCGACCTCACGATTATGAGTCGTGCGCTCTAACCAGCTGAGCTACCCCGCCTCGGGGCTCGACGCCCTGCGGCGCCGGACCAGAGCCCCCTGTCGGAATCGAACCGACGACCTTTTCCTTACCATGGAAACGCTCTGCCGACTGAGCTAAGGGGGCCTGCCGTCCTGCGCAGGAAGCCCTGCGCGGAAGTGCGACGGTGAGACTACAGGGTGAGCCCGTCGGGAGTGAAATCGACTGCCACCGCCCGCCGGAGGCTGCTCAGCGGAAGGCCGAGACCCCCGTGAGCGCCTCCCCCACGACCAGCGTGTGCATCTCGACCGTGCCCTCGTAGGTCAGCACGGACTCGAGGTTGTTCATGTGCCGGATGACGGGGTACTCGAGGCTGATGCCGTTCGCCCCGAGGATGGTCCGGGCCGTGCGGCAGATCTCGAGCGACTCCCGGATGTTGTTGAGCTTGCCGAGGCTGACCTGGGTCGGCGTGATCGTGCCGGCGTCCTTGCGGCGCCCCAGGTGCAGCGCGAGCAGCTGGCCCTTGACGAGCTCGAGGGCCATGTCGGCGAGCTTCTGCTGGGTGAGCTGGAACCCCGCGAGGGGGCGTCCGAACTGGTGCCGCTCCACGGCATACCGGCGGGCGGTCTCGAGCGAGGAGCGGGCGGCGCCGAGCGAGCCCCAGACGATGCCGTAGCGCGCCTCGGTGAGGCAGGACAGCGGGCCCTTGAGCCCGCGCACCTCGGGGAACACCGCCTCGGCGGGCAGGCGGACGCCGTCGAGCACGAGCTCGGAGGTGACCGAGGCCCGCAGCGACATCTTGTGCTTGATGAGCGGGGCGGAGAACCCGGGGGTGTCGGTCGGCACGACGAAGCCGCGGATGCCCTCGTCGGTCTGCGCCCACACCACCGCGACGTCGGCGATGGAGCCGTTGGTGATCCACATCTTGGCGCCGTCGAGCACCCAGTCGTCGCCGTCCCGCCGCGCACGGGTGCGCATCGAGCCGGGGTCGGAGCCGTGGTCGGGCTCGGTGAGGCCGAAGCAGCCGATGGCCTCGCCGGCGGCCATGCGGGGCAGCCACTCCTGCTTGTGCTCCTCGCTGCCCCAGCGGTGGATGGCGAACATCGCCAGCGACCCCTGGACGGACACGAGGGACCGTATGCCGGAGTCGGTCGCCTCGAGCTCGAGGCAGGCCAGGCCGTAGTCGACCGAGCTCAGGCCGGCGCAGCCGTAGCCCTCGAGGTGCATGCCGAGCAGTCCGAGGGCGCCGAGCTCGCGCGCCAGGCCCCGGATGTCGTCGACCTCGCCACGCTCGAACCAGTCCGCGACGTGCGGCTCGACCCGCTTGTCGAGGAAGGCGCGGGTGCTGTCCCGGATCGCCTTCTCCTCGTCGGAGAGCAGGTCGTCGATGCCGGCGAGGTCGAGCGGGTTCCGGTCCATGGGGCCAGTCTGCCGCGACCGGGCCCCGCGGCGGGCACAACCGTGGCCGGTCTCACCGCGCGGGGTCCGCGTGCCGGCGGGACGTCAGGGCTTGGGGTGGGCGAGCTCGCTGATCCGCGCGATGGCGTAGGCGTAGCCGCTGGGCCCGCAGCCGACGATGACGCCGGTCGACACCGCGGACAGGTAGGAGTGGTGCCGGAACTCCTCGCGGGCGTGCACGTTGCTCAGGTGCACCTCGAAGACCGGGACCGGCACGGTGGCGAGGGCGTCGCGCAGCGCGACCGAGGTGTGCGTGTACGCCCCGGCGTTGACGACGAACCCGACGGCCTGGTGGCGCAGCTCGTGGATGGCGTCGATGAGCACGCCCTCGTGGTTGCTCTGCCGGAAGTCGACCGCGAGCCCCGCGAGGCTGGCGGCCTTGCGGCACAGGGCCTCCACGTCGGCGAGGGTCTCGTGGCCGTAGACCTCCGGCTCCCGCTCACCGAGCAGGTTGAGGTTGGGGCCGTTGAGGACGACGACGGTCGGCTCGCTCATGGGGGCAGCTCCTGTGCTGGCGGGGGGCCGTCGGTCCGGACCCGTGGGTGCGGGTCACTGTGGCACGGCCCGGTCGCACCTACAGGGTAGGACAGAAGTTCGGCATGTCCGGTGGAGCAGCAGGTCAGCCGTTCGGTGACCGGCTCCGGGGCGGCCAGAGGGAGGGTCCCGGCCCCGTGCGCGCGAAACGGCAGTTGCTGACACGAGACGGGGGTTCGGAACCACCGTTTCGTGCCAGCAACTGCCGTGTTGCGGGGCGTCAGCGACGGAGGCGGCGCAGGAGCAGGACCGCGACCACCGCCGCGAGGACCGCGAGCACCGGCTTGGCGTAGGTCTTCACCAGCACCGGCAGCACCGTCGAGCCGAGGTCGAGCGCCTCCTGGGGGGCGGGCTGCCTCGCCGCGGCGCGTTCGGCCCGCGAGGGCGGGTATGCCGTGGTGCCGGGCGCGCCAGCCGGCGAGGGTGCCGGCGTGGCCGGGGCCGCGGCCGCCGGTTCCTCCACCGTCGCGGTGGACGGGGCAGGCTCGGGCTCGGGGGTGACCTGCGCCCCGGCCTCCTCCTCGGCCGGCACGCCGCCGATCCGGCCCTCGATGCAGGCGACGAACTGCTGGAGCAGCTTGTCGGACACGTCCTGCATCACCCCGCGGCCGAACTGGGCGGGCTTGCCGGTGACGGCGAGGTCGGTGACGACGTCGGCGGTCGTCCCTCCCCCGTCCGCCTCGGACAGCCGGATCGTCACGGTCGCGCCGGCCGTGCCGTTGCCACGCTTGTCCTTGCCCTTGGCCTCGATGACGGCGTGGTGGGCGGCGTCGTCGCGCTCGACGAACGACCCGGACCCGGCGTACTGCAGGGCGATCGGGCCGAGCTTGACCTTGACCGTGCCGGAGAACCCCTCGTCGGTGACCTCCGTGACCGCCGCGCCGGGGAAGCAGCTCCCCACCGCCTGGAGGTCCATGAAGGTCGCCCAGGTCTCCTCGACCGACGCCGGGACGGTGAACGAGTGGGTCAGCTCCACGCGCTCACGCCCCCGCTGCGGCCAGGACGGCGCGCCGCGTCAGGACCGTCGCGAGGTGCCGGCGGTAGTCGGCGTCGCCGTTGAGGTCCGACGGCGGGTTCGTGCCGTCGGCGGCCGCGGCGCAGGCGTCGCGGACGGCGTCCTCCGTCGCGGCCTTCCCGACGAGCGCCTGCTCCACCGCGGTGGCCCGAAGCGGGGTGGACCCCATGTTGGTCAGCCCGATCCGGGCCTCGGCGATGCTGCCGCCGTCGACCCGCACCGTCGCCGCGACCGCGACGATCGACCACTGGTGCGCCACCCGCACGAACTTCTCGTAGCGGCTGCCCCAGCCGGTGTGCTTGGGCACCCTGATCGCCGTCAGAAGCTCGCCCTCCGCCACGGCGGTCTCGAACAGGTCGCGGAAGAAGTCGCCGGCGGCGACGGTGCGCTCCCCGCCTTGGCCGGCGACGACCAGCTCGGCGTCGAGGGCGAGCACCGGGGCACCGACGTCTCCCGCCGGGTCGGCGTGGACCAGCGCGCCACCGACCGTGCCGCGGTGCCGGATCTGGGGGTCGGCGACCTCCTTCACCGCGGCGTGCAGCACCCCCGCGTGCTCGCGCACGAGGTCGGAGGCGAGCACGTCGGCATACGTCGTCATCGCACCGATCACGATGCTGTCACCGTCCTCGCGGATGCCGCGCAGCTCCTCGACGCGGCCCAGGTAGATGACCTTGTCGGGCGCGTTGAGCCGCATGCGCAGGATGGGCAGCAGGCTCTGGCCGCCGGCCAGGACCTTGGCGTCGTCCCCGGCCTCGGCGAGGGCGGCCAGGGCGTCCGCGACCGAGGTCGGGGCGAGGTACTCGAACGGGGCGGGGATCACTGGCCTGCTCCTTCCGCCGAGGCGCTGCTACTGGGGTCCGTGGGCGCCTGGTTGGGGGCGCCCCCGTCGAAGTGCGGCTGGGCGTCGGGTGTCGTGACCGCCGCCTGCTCGCCACCGGCGGAGCGGATGGCCCGCCACACGCGCTCGGGCGTGCAGGGCATCTGGATGTCGTGGATGCCCAGCGGCCGCAGCGCGTCGACGACCGCGTTGACCACGGCCGGCGTGGAGGCGATCGTGCCGGCCTCGCCCACTCCCTTGGTGCCCAGCGTGTTCGTGGTGGACGGCGAGGTGGTGTTGTCCGTGACGAAGCTGATCGTGTCGGCCGCGGTGGGCAGCGTGTAGTCGACGAACGAGCCCGTGACGAGGGTGCCGTTGTCGTCGAAGACCGCCTCCTCCCACAGCGCCTGGGCGATGCCCTGGACGAGGCCACCGTGCACCTGCCCCTCGACGATGAGGGGGTTGACGACCTGGCCGACGTCGTCGACGCAGACGTACTTGCGCATCCGCACCTGGCCGGTCTCGGTGTCGACCTCGACGGCGCACAGGTGCGTGCCGTGCGGGAAGGAGAAGCTCTCCGGGTCGAACGTGGCGTCCGCGTCGATGCCGGACTCCATGCCCTCGGCCAGGTTGTGCGAGGTGAACTGCGCGGCCGCGACCTCCGTGATGCCGATGCCCTTGTCCGTGCCCTTCACCGTGAACCGGCCGCCGGAGAACTCCAGGTCGTCGACGCTGGCCTCGAGCAGGTGGGCCGCGACCAGCTTGGCCTTGGCGACCACCTTGTCGGCGGCGCGCACCACCGCCTCGCCACCGACGACCAGCGAGCGCGAGCCGTAGGTGTCGAGGCCGCGCGGCGCGATCTGGGTGTCGCCGTGGAGGACCTCGATGTCCTCGAACGGCACCCCGAGCCGGTCGGCCGCGATCTGGCTCCACGCGGTCTCGTGCCCCTGCCCGTGCGGAGAGGTCCCGGTGATGACCTCGACCTTGCCCGTCGGCAGCATGCGGATGGAGGCGTGCTCCCAGCCGCCTGCGCCGTAGTTCAGCGTGCCGAGGACCCTCGAGGGCGCCAGGCCGCACATCTCCGTGAAGGTGGAGACGCCGATGCCGAGCTGGACGGGGTCGTTGCGCTCGCGCCGCTCCCGCTGCTCGCGGCGCAGCGCGTCGTAGTCGAACAGCTCCGTGGCGCGGGCCGTGGCAGCCTCGTAGTTGCCGGAGTCGTAGGTCATGCCGGCGACGGTCGTGAACGGGAACTCGTCGTGCCTGATCCAGTTGCGCTCGCGGATCTCGAGCGGGTCGACCCCGACCTCGGCGGCGAGCTCGTCCATGAGCCGCTCGATGGCGTACGTCGCCTCGGGGCGGCCGGCACCGCGGTAGGCGTCGACCCACGTCATGTTGGTGAGCACCGTGCGGACCGTGAACCGGTAGGCGTCGAACTTGTAGATCGAGTTGAACATCCACGCGCCCAGCACCGGGACGCCGCCGCCGACGAGGGCGACGTAGGCGCCGAGGTTGGCGATGAGGTCCACCTTGAGCGCGGTGACCTTGCCCTCCTTGGTCGCCGCCAGGGTGAGGGTCTGGTACTGGTCGCGGCCGTGGTGGCCGGAGACCAGCGACTCCGAGCGCGTCTCGGTGTACTTCACCGGCTTGCCGACGTGGCGGGCGACGGCCAGGGTCACGAACTCCTCGGCCGTGGTCTGCAGCTTGCCGCCGAAGCCGCCACCCACGTCCGGGGCGATGACGCGGACCTTCGACTCCGGCATACCCGTCGTCGCGGCGATGAGGAAGCGCAGGATGTGCGGCACCTGCGTCGAGGTCCACACGGTCACCTGCTCCCCCGTCGGGTCGACCACGGTCGAGCGGGGCTCCATGAAGGAGGGGATGAGTCGCTGCTGGCGGTACTCGCGCTCGATGACGATGCCGTCGGCGCGCGCCTTCTCGATCGCCTCGTCGACGTCGCCGCCGGTGCCGCCCTGCGCGGAGTCGAGGGTCCACACCGCGGAGGTGTTGGTCCCGAGGTCCGGGTGGGCAAGGACGGCGTCGCTGACGGCCTCCTTGGCGTCGAGCACGGCGGGCAGCTCGTCGTAGTCGACGTCGACCAGCTCCGCGGCGTCACGGGCCGCTGCAGCGGTCCGCGCCACGACCGCGGCGACGATCTCGCCGGCGCAGGCGACCCGGTCGATCGCGAAGGGCAGGTGCGGCGGCGTCTTCTGGTCGGTGGTGATCGGCCAGGCGTTCGCGACGACGCCCTGGGTGTCACGGACGTCCGCGCCCGTCACGACGGCCACGACACCCGGCGCCCTGCGGGCGGCCTCGGTGTCGATGCCCGTGATGGTGGCGTGGGCCACGGGGCTGCGGACCATCGCGATGTGCAGCATGCCCGGGAGCTGCAGGTTGTCGGTCCACCGGGTGCGACCGGTGATGAGGCGCTGGTCCTCCTTGCGCAGCCGGGCCCTGCCGACCTCGCCCGTCGCCGTGTCGGGGCGGTCGTCGACGGCGGTCACGACTGCGCTCCCGCGGTGGCGCCCTGGCCGGCCGCCTGCTGCACGGCCCTGACGATGTTGTGGTAGCCGGTGCAGCGGCACAGGTTGCCCTCGAGACCGACCCGGATCTCCTCCTCGGAGGGGTTCGGGTTGTCGTTCAGGACGTCGATGGCCTGCATGATCATGCCGGGCGTGCAGTACCCGCACTGGAGGGCGTGGCACTCGTGGAACGCCTTCTGCACCGGGTGCAGCTCGCCCCCGGCGGCGATGCCCTCGATGGTGGTCACCTCGTGCCCGTCGGCCTGGACCGCGAGGACGTTGCAGGACTTCACGCTGTGCCCGTCGAGGTGGACCGTGCAGGCACCGCAGTTGCTGGTGTCGCAGCCCACGACCGTGCCGGTCTTGCCGAGCGTCTCTCGGAGGTAGTGGACGAGGAGCGTTCGCGGCTCCACCTCGTCGGAGTAGTCGACGCCGTCGACCGTCACGTTGATGCGGGTCATTCGATCACCTCTCTGTGTTCGAAAACGCTGCGCGTGGTGCGCCCTGCACGACCCCGGCTCCTCGGATCCTCACCCGAGCGGGCCGCGGGCCACAACCATCACTGCGGATGGTTCGTCGGGTGGTCCCCTCCTCCTGCGGATGCCGGGGTGGGTGGGGAGGAGGACGTCGAGGCGAGCTCGGCGCCGTGGTGGTGGATGGGCCCCTCGCGGTGGGCCAGCCGCTCGCCGCGGCCGCCCCAGCGCAGCGCCACGATCTCGGCCGCGATGCTGACGGCGGTCTCCTCGGGCGTCCGTGCCCCGAGGTCCAGGCCGATGGGGCTGGACAGGCGCGCGAGCTCGTCCTCGGACAGCCCCGCCTCCCGCAGCCGCTCCAGCCGGTCCTCGTGCGTACGCCGCGAGCCCATGGCACCGACGAAGCCCACCTGGGGGAGCCGCAGGGCGATCTCGAGGACGGGGACGTCGAACTTGGGGTCGTGGGTGAGCACGCAGACGACGGTCCGTCCGTCGACGCGCCCGGCGTCGCGCTCGGCCGCGAGGTAGCGGTGCGGCCAGTCGACGACGACCTGGTCCGCGTCGGGGAAGCGGGTCCGGGTCGCGAAGACCGGCCGCGCGTCGCACACCGTGACGCGGTACCCCAGGAAGTGGCCCTGGCGCGCGACGGCGGCGGCGAAGTCGATGGCGCCGAAGACGAGCATCCGCGGGCGCGGGGCGTACGACGCGACGAACACCCGCATGCCCTCGCCGCGGCGCTCCCCGTCGGGGCCGTAGGTGAGCGTCTCCGTGCGACCGGCTGCGAGCAGGCCGCGGGCGTCGTCGGCGACGGCGTCGTCGGCCCGCGCGCTGCCGAGCGAGCCCTCCACCACGGGCCGGGGGGCGTGCGGGCCCATGGCCGCTGCCGTGTCCCCCCCGTCCGGGTCCGGGCCCGGCGGGCGACCGCCCTCGACGGTCGGGTCCTCGGGCCGCACGACGAGGCGGCGCCCGACGCGGGACGGGTCCGGGTGCTCGATGACGGTGGCCACCGCGACGGGCCGGCCCGCCTCGACGTCGGCGGCGACGTCCTCGAGCTGGGGGAAGGTGGTGCGGTCGACCGCCTCGACGAAGACGTCGAGGATGCCCCCGCAGGTGAGGCCCACGGCATACGCGTCGTCGTCGCTCACGCCGTAGCGCTGCAGCCGCGGCACGCCGTCGGCGACCACGGACTGGGCGAGCTCGTAGACGGCGCCCTCGACGCACCCGCCGGACACCGAGCCCACGGCCTCCCCGCCCGGGCCGACGAGCATCGCCGCACCGGGCTGGCGCGGCGCCGAGCGCCACGTGCCGACGACCGTGCCGACGCCCACGGTGGCCCCCGCCCGCCACCACCGCAGCAGCTCGTCCATCACGTCACGCACGCGCCACCACCTCCACGAGCTCCTCGAAGGTCGCCATCGAGTGGCCGGCCACGAAGTCGTCCACGTGCGGCAGCGCGGCGACCACGCCCTGCTGCACCGGCTGGTAGCCGACCTTGCCGCGGTGCGGGTTGACCCACACGACCCGGTGCGCGACGGCCCGCAGCCGGCGCATCTGCTCGCCGAGGGCGGCCGGGTCCGAGCGCTCCCAGCCGTCGCTGAACAGGACGACCACCGCGCCGCGGGCCATGCCCCGGCGTCCCCAGCGGTCGAGGAACGCGGCCACCCCCTGGGCGAGGCGGGTGCCGCCGGCCCAGTCGGGCACGACGTCGCCGCAGGACGCCAGGGCACGGTCGGCGTCGCGCTGGCGCAGGGCACGGGTGACGTGGGTGAGGCGGGTGCCCAGGGTGAACACCTCGACGGGCAGGCCGGAGGTGGCGTACGCGTGGGCGAGCCGCAGCAGCGAGTCGGCGTAGCCGCTCATCGACCCCGACACGTCGACGAGTAGGACGACCCGCCGCGGCCGCGTGCCGCGGCGGCGCCAGGCGATCGGCCCGGGCTCCCCCATGCGGCGCAGCTGGTCGCGCAGGGTGCGGTGGGCGTCGACGGAGCCGCGGGGCGCGGCGGTCCAGCGGTGTGCCCGGCGGCGGGGCGCGCGCGGCCGCAGGTGGGCGAACAGGTCGGAGAGCCGGGCGCGCTCGGCCGGGCTGAGGGTCGCGACGTCGCGGTGGCGGAGCACCTCGGTGTCGCTCGCGGTCGCGCGCAGGACGTCGTCGTCGGCGCCGGCACGGGTCCCGGCGTCCACGGCGTCGAGCGAGGCCTGGGGCACCGTCGCCGGCTGGGCCTGCCGCGGCCGCGTGCGCGCGCGCTCGAGCCCGAACCACGCGGCATACACCTGGTCGTAGCGCTCGAGGTCCGCCGGGGAGCCGCACAGCGTCGCCCGCCCCGCCCAGTAGACGCCGCGCTCGGAGCCGGCGCCGACCTCGGCGACCGCGGTGAGGTACGTCCGCTCACGGTCCGCGGTCACGGCCACACCGGCGGCCCGCAGGGCGCGGGCGAAGCCGAGGAGGATCGCATCGGGCGCGTGGTCGCCCCCCACGGGGACGGCCTCCTGGGTCGCCACGCTCATCGCGACAGGATCCGGTCGAGGGCCGCGCGGACGCGTTCGGCGTCCTCGCGGTACTTCACGGCGGCGCCGAGGCTGACAGCGGCGGTCTCGAGGTCGAGCTCGCGGGCGCCGAGCTCCTGCAGGGCGCGCGCCCAGTCGAGGGTCTCGGCGACGCCCGGTGGCTTCACGAGGCCGCCGTCGTCGCGCAGCCGGTGGACGGCCGAGACCACCTGTGCGGCGAGGGACTCCGACACCTCGGGTGCACGGCTGCGGACGATCTCGAGCTCGCGCTCCAGGCCCGGGTGGTCGATCCAGTGGTAGAGGCAGCGGCGCTTGAGGGCGTCGTGCAGCTCGCGGGTGCGGTTCGAGGTGAGGACGACGACCGGCGGGGTCGCGGCCGTCACCGTGCCCAGCTCGGGGATGGTGACCTGCCACGTGGAGAGCACCTCGAGCAGGAACGCCTCGAACTCGTCGTCGGCGCGGTCCACCTCGTCCACGAGCAGCACGGCGGGGGCGTCCCGCAGCGCCCGCAGGACGGGGCGGTCGAGCAGGAACCGCTGGTCGAACAGCTGCTCCTCCACCGCCCGGACGTCCGCGGCGGTGTCGGCCGCCACGGCCTCGACCGCACGCAGGTGCAGGATCTGCCTGGGGAAGTCCCAGTCGTACAACGCCTGGCTCGCGTCGATGCCCTCGTAGCACTGCAGCCGGATGAGCGGCAGGTCGAGCGCACCGGCGACCGCCTCGGCGAGGGCGGTCTTGCCGGTGCCGGGCTCTCCCTCGAGCAGCAGCGGGCGCTGGAGCCGCAGCGCGAGCCACGTGACGGTGGCGAGCGCGTCGTCGGCGAGGTACCCGGTGGAGGCGAGCCCGTCGCGGAGGTCCCCCGTCGTCGCGAAGGCCTCCCGTGGCTCCATGGGCACAGCATCACAAATGCGCGGCCCCGAAGGAACCCCTGCGGCCCGGCCGCCGCGACGGACGGTCGGCCAGGCGAGGTCGGTCAGGCGAGGTCGGCGGGCGTGTCCGTGTCCCGCCCGGTGGCGAGGTCGCCGCACTCGACCACGACGTGGGCGTGCGTGGCGAGGTAGTCGCGCGCGCCGGCGTCCCCCTGCAGCGACGCCAGGACACCGTCCCAGTGGTCCCGCCCGATGACGACGGGGTGCCCGGGGACACCGGCGTATGCCGCGCGACCGAGGACGCGGCGCCCGTCGCCTCCCGCGGCGGTCGCCGGCGTGGGGACGTCGCCGGGGGCGCCCGTCGTGACGGCGGCGACGACCCGGCGGACGACCTCGGCGTCGACGTCGGGGAGGTCGACGAGGAGCACGCACACGGCCTCGGCGGCGGTCTCGTCGACGGCGGCGAGTCCGGCGCGCAGGGAGGCGGCCTGACCCGCGGCCCAGTCGGGCGCCTCGACGACACGGTCGGCGGCGGCGGCATGCCCGCGCACCTCCTCGGCCTGCGCGCCGACGACGACGAGCACGGGGCTGCAGCCGGCCTCGCGCAGGACGGCCAGGCCGCGCTCGACGAACCGGCGTCCGGAGGGTTCGCGCAGCAGCGCCTTGGCACCCCCCATGCGCCGGCCACCACCGGCGGCCAGCAGGAGGCCGGCCGTGCTCACGAGGATCGGCTCCGGCGCACGGCCCCACCCTGCCACGGCGCGCACCGGGCCGTCGTCAGGTCAGCGCGGGTCGTCCTCTCCCGTGCGCTGCTCGCCGAACTGACCCGGCTCGGTCGGGTCCTCGACGTACCGGTTGCCGGCCACGAGCTCGGTGGCGACGGCGTCCACCCACGGCGCCGGCTGGTCCACCACGCCCCGCTCGGCCAACGCCCCGACGAGGGTCGTGGCCACCGCACCGGGCTCCCTGCCGCGGGCGTCACGGCCGACGCCGTCGATGACCTCCTGGATGACCGCCTGGGTCCGGCGGTGCCGGGCGTGCTGGTCGTCCTGCATCGAGGCCAGTTCGCGGTCCTGCTCGCTCATCGTGTCTCCTTCGGGGTCGGGGCGCTTCCACGTCCCGCATACCCAGACTGGGCGCGGTCATGCCCCCGCTGCCCCGGTGCACGGGAGGGGGCGGGACCTCCGCAGCGGCCCCGCCCCGTGGACCTGCGCTCAGCCCTTGAGGCCGGCCTCGACGGCGGCGATGATGCGCGGGCGCAGCTCCGCGGCGCTGATGACCGCGTCGACGGAGCCGACCTGCACGGCGCGGTGGATGCTGTGCACCGCGTCGAACTCGGACGCGACCTGGCCGAGCTTCTCCGAGCGCACCGCCGCGCGGACCTCCGCGAGCTCCGTGGCCAGCTCGGCCCGGCGCGCGCCGGTGGCCTCGTTGACGGCCGCCTCGAGCTCGGTGACCCGCGGGTCGGCCGCCGTCCGGGCGTCGACGTCGCGCGAGAAGACCACGGCCGCGGCAGGGGCGCCGCCGATGACCGACGCGAACGAGCCCTCGACCGCCAGCACGGTCATCCGCGGGTTGAGTGCCTTGGAGAACACCACGAACGCGCCACCGTGGTAGCGGCTGACGACGCAGAAGACGATCGGCCCGTCGAAGTTGACGATGGCCCGGCCGATCTCCGCGCCGTACTCGAGCTGCAGTTGGCGCATCGACTCGGGCGACCCGTCGAAGCCGGACAGGTTCGCGAGCACCACGACCGGGCGGTTGCCCGACGCGGCGTTGATCGCGCGCGCCGTCTTCTTCGACGACCGCGGGAACAGGGTGCCCGCGGTGTAGGTGTCGGGGCCGTCCGTGGGCGGGAAGCCGCGGCGGGCGACGTTCTTGGACTCGATCCCGATGAGGCAGACGGGGATCCCGCCGAGGTGGGCGTCCTGCACCACCGAGGTCTCGGCGTCGGCCATGCCCGCCCAGCGCTCGAGGGTGGGGTGGTCCTGGTCGGCGACGGCCGCCATGAGCGTGCGGATGTCGAACGCCTTCTTGCGGTCGGGGTTGGTCGCCGTCGAGAAGATGTCGCCGATCGTCGTGAACCCGGAGTCGGGCAGCTCGTGCGGGTAGCTGGTGACGTCGCGGTCGGACGGGTCGGAGGTCCTCGCCCGGCGCGGGCCGTCCTCGCCCGGGTGGACGTACGTGTGGTCGTAGTGGGCCATCAGGACGTCGAGGGCGCCCGCGAGGTCGGGGGCCCAGTACTGCGCCTGCCCGTTGGGGCCCATGACGCGGTCGTAACCGCCGATGCCGTGGTTGTCCTCGGCGCTGACGCCACCGGAGAAGTCGAGCGACTGCTTGCCGGTGAGGACCATCGCGCTGTCCGGCGTCATGACCAGGATGCCCTTGGTGTGCATCAGCATCGTGGCCTCGGCGTTCCAGTACGGCTGGGCGCCCACGTTGATGCCGGCCACGACGATGTTGATCTCGCCGCCGTCCTGGGTGAACTCGACGATCCGCTTGAGCGCCCGCGCCACCCAGTCCATGTTCTCGGTGCCCGAGTCCATCGAGATGCGGGCACCTGCCGACAGGGCGAACCACTCGACCGGCACACCCATCTCCTGGGCGAGGTCGAGCGCGGCGATGATCCGGGTGCACTCGGCCTCCGAGACGGCGCCGAGGGCCTTGAGCGGGTCACCGCACAGGAGCACGCGCGTCACGCCCTCCGGGTAGCGCTCGGTGGGCGTGGTGATGACCCCGGCGATGATGCCGGCCTTGTTGAGGCCGTAGGGGCGGTCGACCGGGACGAGGGAGCCCTTGTCGTCGAGGTCGTACTCGGTGGCGGTGCCACCCGGGCCGGCGATCATGGCCTGCAGCTCGTACGGGTAGACGACGCCGCGGCGCCGGGCGCGGACGACCTTCTGCGCGTAGTCGTCCAGCGGCTTGAGCCGCTCGGTCGGCGGCTCCTCGACGGAGGTCACGACCCCGGAGCCGGGCTGGTAGTGGAACCGCGCGGCGAGGGGCGCACTGGCCCCGTCCGGGGTGGCGATGCGGCCCTGGACGAGGACCTCCTCGATGCCCGCACCGGCCGTGAGCGGCGCGATCTTGGCCTGCAGCGCGGTGAGCTGGTCGAGGTCGGCCTCGACCGGGGGCCAGATCTGCACCCACACGTGGTTCATGTCGAGCCGGGCGCCGGCGGCACCGCGGGCGGACCGGGCGCGACGGATCGCCTCGAGGCAGTTGGCGATCGCGCGCTCGGCGTGCGGGAGGGCGGTGACCCGCCCCTGCTCGTCGCGCACGACGGCGAGCTGGCGCACCTGGGCCAGCGCCACGAGCCGCCGGTCGTCGGAGTTGCCCGGGGCGACGCACTCGTAGAGCAGGACGTCGGCGGGTGCCTCGAGCCGGGTGACCTCGAAGTCGCGCAGCCGCCACAGGTTGAGCCGGCGGCCCACCATGGGGTGCACGCCGCGCACCAGCCGGTCCTCGACCATGGTCCCGTCCTCGGGACGGAAGCTGAAGTACCCGACCGGCCGCCCGTCACCGGGGCAGACGGCGACGGCGACACGGCGCACCTCGCAGGCGAGCTCCAGGCCGGTCAGCGCGGCGGCGAGCCGGGCCGACGCGTCCTCGGGCGACTCGGGCTCGTCCGGCCAGGCGAGGTAGAGGTCGACGACGGCCTCGTGCCCGGCGGCACGCTCCGCGAGCTGGGCCGCGACGCCCTCGACCAGCGGGCTGCCCGGGGCGAGCTCGTCGACCCGGCCCACGGTCGAGACCAGCCGCGTCGGCCGGCCGTCGAGCGCGTAGTCGGCCACGGCATACGGGCGCTCGCCGACCTCGACCTCGCGCAGGCCGGTGAGGTCGTGCTCGCGGTAGTGCCGCTTGACGAGCACGGCGAGCATCGGCTCGCGGCGCGGGACCCCACGCTCGAGCCGGTCGGAGAGGAACTGCACGATCTGCTCGGGGATGGCCGCGAGCTGGTCCATGCGCTGGGCCCGCTCCGGGCCCTCGGGCATGGCCTCGAGGGCCGCCACCTCGTCGGCGACGCCGCCGAGCACGCTGGCCCGGTCGGCGTCGACGAGGGGCTGGTCGAACCACCGGAAGCGGACGCTGCGGGCGAGGTCGCCGATGACGGGGAACCGCAGCTGCGTCGCGACGACGAGGCGGTCGAGCACCTCGCGCGCGGCCGCGTCGAGCGGCGGCTCGGGGCACGGCTCGGCGATCCACCGCTGCAGCAGCGCGGTGCCGAGCGCCACCTCGGGGGCCGATCGCTGCTGGGCGAGGAAGACGCGGAAGACCGCCTGCTCCAGCTCCGGCGTGCGGTCGAGCCCGTCGACGGCGTAGTGCCGCAGCACCTGCGACAGCTTGTGGCGGAAGTGCTCCGGCAGCGCCCCGCGCTCGACGTCGAGGCTCTGCAGGTAGGTGTGGAAGTGCTCGCGCGGGCTGTGCACCCGGTGCTCGACGTGGTCGTCCTGGCCGGCGGGACGGTTGCGGCTCAGCTCGGCGAAGTCGGCGAGCACCTCGAGCACCGCGACCTCCCGGCCCACCTGCGACTCACCGCGGGCCGTGAGCTGGTCGCGGGCTGCGAGGTAGGCCGCGAGGGCGTCGCCGCGCGGGTCGACGTCGTAGCCGAGCAGCATCGCGCACAGGTCGGCGCGGGTACGGCGGACGGCCGCGTGCGGGTCGCCGTCGGACCCGTCCCCGTCGGGCAGGTCGAGGTCGACCGCCTGCTCCGCCGCGGGCGCTGCAGCGGCCTCGGCCCCGTCGTCGACCGGCTCCAGGCGCACGAGCGGGGCGCCGGTCTCGACCTGGCTGCCGGAGGAGACGAGCAGCTCCTTGACGCGCGCGGCGAACGGCGCGGGCAGGACGGTCTCCATCTTCATCGACTCGAGCACCAGGACCGGGGCGCCCTGCGCGACCTCGGACCCCACGGGCACCGGCGTCGCGACGACGAGCGCCGGCGCGGGCGAGCGCAGCACGCCGCCCTCGTCGCGGCTGACCCGGTGGGTGACGCCGTCCACCTCGACCAGCTGCACGGGTCCGTGGGTGGCCGTCGTGAGCCGGTGCAGCCGGCCGCCGACGGTGATCCGGCTGGTGTACTCGTCGAGGCGGTCGAGGTCGGCGGTGACCGTCTGCTCGGAGGCCGGGCCGGCCACCGTGACGCGGAACCGGTGCGGCCCGGTGCGCCAGACCGTGACCTTGTACGCGGTGCCGCGCAGCTTGAGGTCGATGGCGCGGCCGGTGCGGTGCTGGACCTGGGGCCGTCCACCGCGTGCGGTCTCGAGCAGGCGGGTGCGCTCGACGCCCTCCTCGTCCTCGTACGCCTCGATGCCGGCGGCGACGAGCGCGATGCCGGAGTGCCGGTGGGAGACCAGCCGGCCCTCGGCGCGGACGCGGTCGATCCAGCCGGTGTCGGCAGTGCCGTCGACGACCTCGGGCTGGTCGAGCAGGTCGAGGATGAACGACTTGTTGGTGGCGCCGCCCTCGATGACGACAGTGGTCTCGGCCATGGCGCGGCGCAGCCGGGCCAGCGCCTCCTCGCGGTCGGCGCCGACGGCGATGATCTTGGCGATCATCGAGTCGAAGTCGGCGGGGATCGAGTCCCCCTCCCCCACACCGGTGTCCACGCGGATGCCGGGTCCGGCGGGCAGTGTCAGCAGCGCGATCCGGCCCGGGGAGGGGGCGAAGTCGCGGTCGGGGTCCTCGGCGTTGAGCCGGGCCTCGACGGCGTGCCCGACCTCGACGGGGCGCTCCCCCTCGAGCCGGCCGCCGGACGCCACGTGGATCTGCAGCTTGACCAGGTCGGTGTCGGTCGTGGCCTCGGTGATGGGGTGCTCCACCTGGAGGCGGGTGTTGACCTCGAGGAACGCGAAGAACTTCTCGCCCGGGTGGTACAGGAACTCGACGGTGCCGGCACCGGCATACCCGACGGCGATGGCGAGCCGCTCGGCGGCGGCCTTGACCTCCGCCACCTGCTCGGGGCCGAGGACGGGCGAGGAGGACTCCTCGATGACCTTCTGGTTGCGGCGCTGCACCGAGCAGTCGCGCACGCCGAGCGCCCACGCCGTGCCCTGGCCGTCGGCGATGACCTGCACCTCGACGTGCCGCGCGCCGGTGACGAGCTTCTCGAGGAAGACCACCCCGGAGCCGAACGCCCGCTGTGCCTCGTCGCGCGTGCGCTCGTAGGCGTCGGTGAGGTCGGCGTCGGAGTCGACCCGGCGGATGCCGCGCCCGCCGCCGCCCGCGGTGGCCTTGAGCATGAGGGGGTAGCCGATGCGCGCGGCCGCGGCCTTGGCGTCCTCGAGGGTGTCGACGCCGCCGCGGCTCCACGGCGCGACCGGGACCCCGACCTCCTCGGCGATGAGCTTGGAGCCGATCTTGTCGCCGAGCTTGCGCATGGCCTCCGGGCTCGGGCCGATGAACGTCACGCCGATCCGCTCGCAGAGGGCGGCGAAGTCGGGGTGCTCCGCGACGAAGCCCCAGCCGACCCACGCGGCGTCGGCGCCGGTCTCGCGCAGCGCCCGCTCCAGGACGGCGTAGTCGAGGTAGGGCCGGTTCGCGGCCGGGCCGAGGTCGTACGCGGCGTCGGCCTCGCGCACGAACATCGCCCGCTTCTCGCCCTCGGTGTGCAGCGCCACGGTCTCGATCCGGTGGCCGCCCTCGCCCGCCTGGGCGTTGAGGTCGCGCACCGCGTGGATGAGACGCATGGCGGCCTCGCCGCGGTTGACGATGGCGATGCGCGAGAACATCGGGCGGGCCTCCCAGGAGCAGGTGACGGACGACGCGACCCGTCCGCCCGGAGGCGTGGGTCACCGCCCGAGCCTGCCACCCCGGGACGGTGACTCGCGAGTAATGCGGGGTCCGGTGTGCCCACCTAGGGTGGACGGCATGGCACGGGCCGGGTCGATCCTCTGGTTGCGCAGGGACCTGCGCCGCGGCGACCTGCCCGCCCTGGGGGCCGCGGCCGAGGCCGCCGGCGACTCCTCGGTGCTCGTCCTCTACGTCCTGGACCCGAAGCTGTGGAAGGGCGCCGGCGACGCCCGCCGCGCGTGGCTGGCCGCGACGCTCGAGGCGGCGAACGAGGCGTACGACGGCCGGCTGTGCCTGCTGCGCGGCAACCCGCGCACCGTGGTCCCGCGCGTGGCGAAGGAGACCGGCGCCGGCTCGGTCCACGTCTCCCGCGAGACGACGCCCGCCGGGCGGCGGCGCGACGAGGCGGTGCGCGAGCGGCTCGAGGAGGCCGGGGTCGGCTGGGTCGAGACCGGGACCCCGTATGCCGTGGGGCCGGGGTCGGTGGTCAACGGCAGCGGCTCGGAGTACAAGGTCTTCACGCCCTTCTCCAAGGCCTGGCGCGACCACGGCTGGCCGGACCCAGCGACCGAGCCGCGCGACCTGACCCTGTCCCGCGTCGCCTCCGACGACGACGCGTGGAAGGAGGTGCGAGCGGCACTGCGCGGCAAGGACCTGCCCGAGCTGCCCGAGGCCGGGGAACAGGCCGCCCTGCGCCGCTGGCACGAGTTCCTCGAGGACGGGCTCGCCGACTACGGCGACCGGCGCGACCGGGCCGACCTGCCGGGCGTCTCCCGGATGTCGGCCCACCTCAAGATCGGCGCGATCCACCCGCGGACGATGCTCAAGGACCTGGCCGGCCGCCGGGGCAAGGGCGCCGAGACGTACCGCACCGAGCTGTGCTGGCGCGAGTTCTACGCCGACGTCCTCTGGCGGCACCCGGGGTCGGCGTGGTCCGACCTGCGCCCCGCCCTGAAGGGCATGTCGTACGAGAGCCACGAGGACCTCGTCGAGGCGTGGCGGCAGGGTCGCACCGGCTACCCGGTCGTCGACGCCGCGATGCGCCAGCTGCTCGCCGAGGGCTGGATGCACAACCGGATGCGGATGGTGACCGCCAGCTTCCTCACCAAGGACCTGCACGTCTGGTGGCCGGTGGGCGCCCGGCACTTCCTCGACCACCTCATCGACGGCGACATCGCCTCGAACAACCACGGGTGGCAGTGGGTCGCGGGCACCGGCACCGACGCCTCCCCCTACTTCCGCGTGTTCAACCCCGTCACGCAGGGCCAGCGCTACGACCCCGACGGCGACTACGTCCGGCGCTACGTGCCCGAGCTCGCGCACCTGCCGGGCGGCGCGGTCCACGAGCCGTGGAAAGCCGACGACGGCTACGAGCACGGGTACCCCGCGCGCATCGTCGACCACGCGGAGGAGCGGCTCGAGGCGCTGCGCCGCTACGAGGCCACCCGGGCGTGACGTCGTGATCAACCCGGTGGCGGAGGTCCGCGCGTTCGTCCGGGCCGCGCTCGTCCAGCCCGTGCCCCGAGACCACACCGAGACCGACGCCGCGTTCCACCGGCGCAGGGTCGTCGCCGTGGTCACCCTCGTCGTCGGGACCGTCGTGCTGGCCCTCGCCCTGCGGATCGAGCCCGGCAACCCCCTCTTCTACGTCGCGTCCTTCGGCCTCGCCGTCGTCTGGGCGGTCGGTGCCCTGCTGTCCGGGCCCCTGCACCTCGGGCACGCGCGCACGCGCGCCGGCGGGTACGACGCCCGGCCGGTCGTGCAGTCCCTCGCCCTCGGCGCCGTGCTGCTCGGCGTCTTCCTGCTCGGCGGCATGGTGGTGGCCCGGGTCCCGTTCCTGCGCGACCCGGTGAACCAGCTGCTCGACCACGCCCGGCTCGGCTCGCTCGCGCTCGTCGCGGTCATCACCGCGGTCAACGGCATCGCCGAGGAGCTCTACTTCCGCGGCGCCCTCTACGCCGCGGTCGGCCGCCGGCACGCCGTGCTGGTCACGACGGTCGTCTACGCGCTGACCACGGTCGGCGCCGGCATACCCCTGCTCGTCCTCGCCGCGGCCGCGCTCGGCCTGATCGTGGCCCTCCAGCGCCGGGTCACCGGCGGGGTCCTGGGCCCGATGATCACCCACCTCACCTGGTCGCTGGGGATGCTCTTCCTGCTCCCCCACGTCCTCGGGACAGGAGCCCCATGACCACCGTCCTCGTCACCGGAGCCACCGGCTACATCGGCGGGCAGCTCGTGCCCGTGCTGCTCGACCGCGGCCACCACGTGCGCGTCCTGACCCGGTCCCGCAAGGGCCTCGCGGGCCGGCCTTGGGCCGACCGGGTCGAGGTCGCCGAGGGCGACGCCTCCCGCGGCGAGGACGTGCGGCGCGCGCTCGACGGCGTCGACGTCGCGTACTACCTGCTGCACTCGATGGACGGCGGCGGCTCGTTCATGGAGCGCGACCGGTCGATGGCGCAGACCTTCGCCGACGCCGCCGGCGAGGCGGGCGTGGGGCGCGTCGTCTACCTCGGCGGCCTGCACCCCGAGGGCGAGCTCTCCGACCACCTCGCCTCGCGGGTGGAGGTCGGCGAGACGTTCCTGCGCGGGCCGGTGCCGGCGGTCGTGCTGCAGGCGGGTGTCGTCCTCGGCAACGGGTCGGCGTCGTTCGACATGCTGCGCCACCTCACCGAGCGGCTCCCGGCGATGGTCGCCCCCAAGTGGGTGGGCAACCGGATCCAGCCGATCGCCGTGGGCGACGTCGTGCACTACCTCGCCGGGGCGGTGGACCTCCCCGAGGGGACGAACCGCACCTTCGACCTCGGCGGCCCCGAGGTCATGACGTATGCCGAGATGATGCAGCGGTACGCGTCGGTCGTCGGCCTGCGACCGCGGCACGTCGTGAGCGTCCCCGTCCTCACCCCCCGGCTCGCCGGGCTGTGGGTCGACGTCGTGACGCCGATCCCCGCCGGCCTCGCCCGCCCCCTCGTCGGCAGCCTCGTGCACGAGGCCGTGTGCCGCGAGGACGACATCCTCGAGGTCCTCGGCCCGCCCCCGGGTGGGCGCACCGGGTTCGACGAGGCCGTCCGCGCCGCCGTGGCCGACGTGGACCCGCACCGGTGGGGCCGCACGCTGGCACGCACCTCGGCGGTGGTCGGCGCCGCCGCCGTCGTCGGCTCGCTCCTGACCGACCCCGCCTCCCGCTGGTACCGCCGGCTCGACAAGCCGTCGTGGCAGCCGCCGCCCGGCGCCTTCCCCGTCGTCTGGACCGCCCTCTACGCCACGACCGCCGTCGTCACCGCCCGGGCCAGCGCCGAGCTGGCCGAGCGTGGCGACACCGCGGCAGCCAAGGACCTCGAGCGCGCGCTGGCCGCCAACATGGTCCTCAACGCCGGGTGGTCCGGCCTGTTCTTCCGCGCGCACCGCCTCGGCCTCGCCACGGCCGGCGCCGCCGCCCTCGCCGCGAGCAGCGCCGACCTGGCCCGCCGCGCCGGCAGCACCGGCAAGGGCAAGGCCGCCGGCATCGGCGCGTATGCCGCGTGGTGCGGGTTCGCGACCCTGCTCACGGCCGCCATCGCCCGCCGGAACCCGAGGGCGGGACGATGACGAGCTTCGACGCCCGCAAGGTGTCCAGGGCGGTCGTGCCGTACACCCGCCAGCAGGTCTGGGAGGTGCTCTCCGACCCCGCGGCCGTGGCCCGGCTGACGCCGATGGTGCGCGGCATCGACGGCGCGGGCGACCTGTGGCGCTGGCGCTTGGCGCCGATCGAGGTGCTCGGCAAGGACATCGGGCTCGCGTTCACCGAGCGGATGGCGTTCACCGAGCCCGAGCGGATCGAGTTCACCCACGAGCCGGACGGCCACGAGCGCGCCGGGGTCAACGGCACGTACACGCTGACGGCGGCCGGGCAGGGCACCCGGCTGGCGATCGACCTGGCCGTCGAGGTCGACCTGCCCTTCCCGCGGCTGGCGCGCCCGGCGGTCACGACCTCGATGCAGGCGGTGCTGGTCGCGATGGGGGCGGGCTTCGCCCGGCAGCTCGACCGGCACCTGTCCGGCTCCTAGCCAGCCCTCGGCCGGGCCCTGGATCAGCCCTCGACCGGCTCCGGGACCGGCGCGCCCCCGGGCGGCCTCGCCCACGCCGGGTCGGTGGCGAGCGGCCCGAGCGGGTCCGGGGTGCCGGCGGCGGGGTCCGGGGCCGTCGACGGGCGCGGAGCCGGGGCCGCGAGCGCGCGGCTGATGGCCTCGGCCACCGGCACCGTCCGGGCGCCGGGCGCCAGCAGGTCCCGCACGTAGTCGTCGTCGCGGCACACCATGTCGTGGCGCAGGCTCGCCACCAGCGACCGGACGGTCGAGGCCGGGACGTCCGTGAACAGGGGGGCCACCCGGGCGACCAGCGCCGTCGGCAGCAGGGCCGGGACCTGCAGGGCGCGGCCGCCGGCCAGCCGCGCGTAGAGCCGCAGCAACGCGGCATACGACATGTGCTCCCCGCTGCCGACGTCGTAGGTGCGTCCGCCCCCGGACGCCGTCAGGGAGCCCACCAGCGCCGCCACCACGTCGCTCACGGCGACCGGCTCGACGGCGCTGCGCATCCACGACGGCACCACCTGCACCGGCAGCCGGCGGCTCAGCTGGCGCATGATCTCGAACGACGTCGACCCGGCCCCGACGACCATCGCGGCGCGCAGTGCCCACGTCGGCACCCCGCTGTCGCCGAAGACCTGCTCGACCTCGAGCCGCGAGCGCAGGTGCGGTGACAGGTCCCCTCGGGGACGTCCGGGACGAGACCGCCGAGGTAGACGATGCGGCCCACGCGGGCGCGCACTGCGGCGTGCGCGGCGTTGTAGGCGCCCTCGCGGTCGGCGGTGGTGAAGTCCGGGCCGGCCAGGCCGTGCACGAGGTAGACGAGCGCGTCCGCCCCGGCGGCGGCGTCCCGGGCCGCGGCACGGTCGGCGACGTCGAGCCCGGCCACGCGCACGGCGCCGGCCCAGGGGAACCGGCGGGCGCGGGCCGGGTCGGTGAACGTCGCGGTGACCTCGTGGCCGTCCGCGAGCAGCACGGGGACGAGCCGGCTGCCGATGTACCCGCCCGCGCCCATCACGGTCACGCGCACGCGGGGTCCTCGGACGTCGGGGTCGGCACCCGCCCAACCTAACCCGGCGGGCCGTGCCCCACCGGCGTGGGCTCAGGTGGTGCGGGTGACCTTCGACAGCCCGCGCGGGGCGTCGGGGTCGTGGTGGCGGGCCACGGCCATGGCGTGGGCCACCCGCTGCAGCGGGATGATCTCGAGCAGCGGGCTGAGGTCCTCGCGAACCCGCGGCACGGGCACCACGACGTTCGCCGGCCCGAGCGACCCGTCGCCCACGAGGGTGACGTCCGCGCCCCGGTCGGCGAGCCGCGCCAGCACGGGCTGCATGGCCACACCGGCGGTGCCGTGTGGCGCCACCGCGACGACCGGTCGGTCCTCGTCGACCATGGCCAGGGGGCCGTGCAGCAGGTCGGCGCCCGAGAACGCGTGCGCTCCGAGGTAGGACGTCTCCATGAGCTTGAGGGCGGCCTCGCGTGCGGTCGGGTAGGCGTAGCCGCGACCGGTCACGACCACCTTGTCGACGAAGCGGAACCGCGCCGCCACCTCGTCGGCGGCCGGCTCGGCGACCGCCTCGGCCGCGAGCCGGGGCAGGTCGGCAGCCGCCCGGGCGTCGCCGCCACCGAGCGACTCGACCAGGAGCCAGAGGGTGAGCAGGGTGGCGGTGTACGTCTTCGTCGCGGCGACCGCCCGTTCCACCCCTGCCCCGATGTCGAGCCCGAGGGCTGCGGCCCGCGCCAACGGGGAGTCCGGGGCGTTGGTGACCGCCAGCGTCAGCGCCCCCGCGCGACCCGCCGCCGCCGTCGACTCCACGAGGTCGGGCGACCCGCCCGACTGGCTCACCGCGACCCACAGGACGTCACGCAGGTCGGGCTGCGCGCCGTATGCCGTGATGGTCGACGGGGACGCGAGGCCGCACGGCAGGCCGAGCCGGATCTCCACGAGGTACTTGAGGTAGAGCGCCGCGTGGTCGCTCGTGCCCCGTGCGGCCACGAGCACGAAGCGCGGGCCGGCGGCCCGGATACGGGCCGCCACTGCACCCCGGTCGGCACCACCGGCGCCGGCCAGCAGCCGCTCGAAGACCCCGGGCTGCTCGGCGATCTCGGCGGCCATGAGCGCGCCCGGGCGGTGCTGCACGGCGCCGTGGTCAGTCGCCTCCACGGGGGACTCCTCTCTGCGCTCAGTCGGGGTCGGGGAACACCAGTGGCCCGAGCTCGGCGCGAGCAATCGTGTGGGCCATGAAACCGGGGACGTCGTCAACGCTGAACCGGTCCACCCCGGCAGCCACACAGCTCAGCAGCGTGTCGACCCGCATCATGGGCGCCGTCCACTTGAGCAGGACGTCCCTGGGGATGACCTGGCGCATCGCCTTGACCTCGCTGAAGCTGGGCAGGGTGGAGCGCCACAGACCGCCCTGCACGAGCCAGACGCCCGTGTGGCCGAGCTTCTCGCAGGCGTCGAGCAGGACGCACCGGGCCAGTCCCCTGGTGTCCACCACGACCCGGACGCGGGCACCGACGCCCGAGGCGAAGTGCGCCACCTCCTCGACCTGTTCGAGCAGCCCGGCGAGGTCGCCCTCGATGCGCTCCGCCGGGGCCATGACGGCCAGGTCGTCCGCGCCCTCCCGGATCAGGTCACGCGCCTCCACCTGCAGCGGTCGCGGGTCCGTGTCGTCCAGCCCCAGGGCCGTCACCACCCCCGGGCCGCGGTGTGCGAGCGTCGCGGCCGCTGCCCGCACGTGCTCGGGGCGGGTGAGCACGGCGCCGACGCCCCACTCCACCGCGACCGCGCACCCGAGCTCGACCGCGCTCGTGGTCGGCGGGCGGTCCCCGTGCGCGCCGTACAGCCGGAGCTCGAGCAGGGCCAGCACCTCGGCGGGGGTCACGCAGCCCCGCTCGAGCAGCTCGGCCGAGCCCAGGACGTGGTGGGCAGCGGCGCCCTCCGCAAGGGCCGCCCGGCGACCCGGCGACTGTGCCACGCTCGTCTCCCCTGCTGGTTCCTCATCCGTGATGTCGAGAACGTCCCAGACTCTGGCGGTTGGTGGGACTTGCCGGCATCCTGCCGCTGCACGCACCGGACTAGTGCGGGGGGACCAGCCGACCACGCGGCGGCTCCTCAGGCAACCGGCAGGGTGACGGTGAACGTCGTCCCGTGCCCCGGCGCCGAGCGCACGTCGATCGAGCCGCCGTGCCGGGTCACGATGCGCTTGACGATGCTCAGGCCGAGGCCCGTGCCGGGGACGGAGAGCGCGTCGGGGTTGGTGGAGCGGAAGAACTCGGTGAACAGGCGGGCCTGGTCCTGCGCGGAGATGCCCATGCCCTGGTCGACCACCTCGAGCACCACCTGCCCGTCGCGCTCGTCGGCCCGCACGGTGACCCGGCCGCCCTCGCGGCTGAACTTCACGGCGTTGCCGACGAGGTTGTCCAGCACCCGCGACAGCTCGTCGGCGCTCCCGAGGACGGTGAGCTCCTCGTCCTGCTCGTGCACGAGGCCCACACCACCCCGGGCCGCGGCCGGCGCGAACATCTCGAGGGCGTCGTGGACCAGCCGTCGCACACCGACCGGGACACGGACGAGCGGGCGGTCGGGGTCGCTGAACCGGCCCAGGACCAGCAGGTCGTCGACCAGGCCCTGCAGCCGCCGCACGTTGCGCTCGATCACGCCCAGCGACCAGCCGGCGTCGGCGGAGGGGTCGTCGCGGAGCATCTCGACGTGGCCGACCACCGACGCCAGGGGGTTCTTCAGCTCGTGCGACACGGTGGAGAAGAGCGTGGCCCGGGCCCGCTCCGTGGCCCGGAGGTTCTGCACCAGCTGCCGCTCGAGGGCGAAGAGCCGGGAGTTGAGCACCGAGCGGCCGAGGTCACGCCCGATCTCGAGCGCCGCGGCGGTCTCCGCGTCGCTCCAGGTGGGGTAGGAGCCGGCACGCGTGCAGACGAGGTACCCGAGGCACTGCGAGGCGGCACCGATCGGCGCGAGCAGCAGGCTGTGCGAGCCGATCCGGCTGATGAAGTCGATGACCTGCGCCCGCTCGTCGGGACTGACGAGGTCGTCGGTCTCCGCGTCGCTCGCGGCGACGGTGACCGTCCGGCCCAGCGCCCAGGCGTCCTCGGCGACCCGGCGCACGAGGTCGACCAGCGCCGGCGGGGTCGGGGGGAAACGCCCCGGCCAGGTGGCGGTGCGGCCCTCGCCGGGGCCGTCCCCGAAGGTCCGCACCCACAGCTGCGTGCAGCCGAGACCCGTCGCCACCGGCTCCGCGACGGCCCCCACGACCTCTCCCGGCTCCAGCACGCCGTTCGACACGCGGGCGACGGCCTGGACCGCCTGCGCGAGCCGGACCCGCTCGGCGAGCCGGGCGCGTTCCTGGGCCGCCGCGAGGACCACCCCGGCCTGGCCGGCGAAGACCTCGAGCACCACCCGTTGCAGCGGCCCCGGCCGGCGTCCCGTCACGGGGAGGTCGACGTTGAGGACGCCGGCCAGGTCGCCGGCAGCGGTGAAGAACGGTGCGAACAAGGTGTCGTTGGGGTGCCAGGCGTCGTCGTCGGCCCCGCCGTCCCACGTGGGGTCCACCCACCCCGCGGGCGAGGACCCCGGCAGGCGGTCGTGCGGGACGAAGCGGAGGGCGCCCCACTCCTCGGCCACCGCGAACTCGGCGTCGACGACGTGCCGCGGCGTCACCCGGCCCAGGACGGCCTCCCGTGCCCCGGCGTCACCGCCGACGGCCACCGCCTCGAGGTCGCCGTCCACCCGTACGAGGCTGAGCGCCGCCACCCGGAACAGCGCGACCTCGGCGGCGCTCTCGACGATGCGCTCGTAGAGCATGCGGTCGTCGGCGGCGGTGGCCGCCTGGGTCATGATGGCGCCGATGCTCCGCAGTGCACCGATCTCCCACGTGTCGACGTCCACGACCTTCTACTCCCCTGCCGATGCCTGACGTCGGCAACGCTAGCCGGACAACGGTCGCGAAGCAGGAGGAACCGGGAGGAACCAGACGAACGGACGACCGCCTGCCACGACCCCCCGGTCTCCCGTCCCCCATCGGCGGGGACGGGGCCGGCCGTAGGGTTCAAGCACGACCGGTTCCGGGGGTGGACCAGTTCCCGGGGTGCGACCAGCTCAGGGGGGTGCGACGGGCCGGGCGGGCCGAGGATCCGGGGGGGGGCCGGGCGCTCCGGTCAGGCCGAGCGGGGCGTGATCTCCCCCATCGGCCCGAAGCCGGAGACCTCCTCGGCGTCGACGTAGATGATCTGCGGCTGGGCCGAGACGATGTCGGGCATCTCGGCCATGAACCGCGCGACGTGTGCCTGCTTCATGTGCTCTCCGCCGGCGTCGGAGTCGCGGAAGCCCTCGATGCACACGTAGGTGTTCGGCTCGGTCAGGCTCCGGGAGAACTCGAAGAACACGCAGCCGGGCTCCTCGTTGACGGACTTCGCGTAGTAGTCCGACAGCTCGCGCCACTCCTCGAGCTTGTCCTCGCGGATCGGGAACTTCACGGTGATGAGGATCATCGGGTCGGTCTCTCCTTCGTGGAGGTCGGGGTGGGTGCGGCGTTGCTCGAACCTATGCCGCTGCCTGCGCCGGGGCGACCGGGGGCTCCGACGGTCGCGCGCGCCCGGCCACGGCGGACTGGATCCTGGCGCCGATGACCCCCGAGGCCCAGCCCAGCAGCGCGCCCACGACGAGGGCGATCGCTGTGGGCCAGAAGCCGAACGCCGTGCCGAAGTACGCCGCCGCCCCGACGAACGCCCCGGGGATGAAGGACAGGGGGGCCCAGCCGGCCTGCAGGCACATCAGGGCCGCGACCACCCCCACGGCGATCGCGAGCGCGCCGGGGAACGACGCGACGTGCAGGAAGGCCGCCACCAGCCACCCGTAGGCCAGGCCCGACAGGTTGGCGGCCAGACCCCGGGCGAAGCCGACCCGGCCGCCACCGGCGGCGAAGTAGCAGGCCCAGGCGAGGAAACCGACCCAGGTGACGAGCTCGAGGCTGGAGCTCACCTGGGTCCAGATGCCGGCGAGCACACCGATCGACACGGCGACTCCGACGTAGTTCTTCATGACGGACTCCTTTGTCCGGGAGGGGGGAACGCTGGTGGGTGCTCGGCCGGTCAGGGCACGAGGATGGCGCGCCCGCGGACGGCGCCGTTGTCGAGGTCGGTGACCGCCTGCTGGAAGTCGTCGAGGGCGTACTTCTGCGTGTGCAGGGTGACGGCGCCGGTGGCGGCGAGCGCCATGAGGTCCTGCAGGTCGTTGTAGGAGCCGACGAGGTTGCCGATGACGTTCTTCTCGGTCGAGATGAGGTCGATCGTGGGCACGTCGACGTTCTCGCCGTAGCCGACGACGTGGTAGTCGCCGGCCCTGCGCGTCATGGCGATGCCCTCGGAGGTCGACCCGTTCTCGCCGACGAAGTCGACGACGACCTCGGCGCCGTGCCCGCCGGTGAGGTCGAGCACCGCGTCCACCTGGCCGCCGTCGGCGAGGACGCCCTGGTGCGCCCCGATCGACGTGGCCAGGTCGAGCGCCGCCTGGTTGCGGTCGACGACGACGAGCCGGGCCGGGGAGAGTGCACGCAGCACCTGGATCCCGATGTGCCCCAAGCCTCCTGCGCCGATGACGACGCACGTGTCGCGCGGCGTCAGGCGCCGGGCCGCCTTCGCGGCAGCGTGGTACGCCGTGAGCCCGGCGTCCGCGAGCGCCGCCACGTCCGCCGGCTCCAGGGAGTCGTCGATCTTCACGACCGAACGGGCGGACGTCAGGAGGTACTCGGCATACCCGCCGTTGGTGTCGATGCCCGGGAAGGCGCTGGACTCGCAGTGCACGTCGTCGCCGGAACGGCAGGCGCGGCACAGCCCGCAGGTGATGAGCGGGTGCAGGATCACCTTGTCGCCCTCGCGCACGTTGCTCACGGCGGAGCCGACGGCGTGCACCCACCCCGCGTTCTCGTGGCCGATCGTGTAGGGCAGCTGGACCTGGGACTTCTCGGCCCACTGCCCCTCGAGGATGTGCAGGTCGGTGCGGCAGACGCCGGCACCGCCGATCCGGACGACGACGTCCCAGGGTCCCGTCGCCTCCGGCACGGGGACCTCGGTCATCTCGAGCTTCTGGTGGTAGCCGACGACCTGGACGGCTCGCATGGCGCTCATCGGTGGGTCTCCTTCAGGGTCAACGGGATCAGGTGGTGGTGGTCGGCGGGCTCGGCACCGTCGGGCCGTGGTGCCTGGTCGGCGCCGGCCCCGTCGTAGCGGGTGCGGAGCAGCCCCCGGCAGAAGTGGGCGTTGCCGTCGATGGAGATGCGGGTGGCCCGGGCCCGGCGCAGCGCGAGCGGCACGTCGGCGGGCGCGTACCCGACGCCACGGTGGTCGACCAGCACCACCGCGTCGGGGTCGTCCGGCAGCCCGATGGCAGCCCGGCGGCGCAGGAGGGCGTCGGTGGTGCGGCCGGGCGGGAGGTCGCGCAACCGCACCTCGCCGACCTGCGACACGTCCAGCGACGGGTCGGCGCGCAGGAGGTCGGTGAGGCAGCGCTCGGCCGCGGCCGTGTGCGCCTTGCGCCGGAACGTCAGCCGCAGCTCCTCCAGGCTGCTCTCGGCCTCGTGGGCGAAGGTGCCGACGTAGCCCGCGTCCGCAGCCAGCCCGGCGTTGATCAGGGCCGAGTCGTGGGGGGGGGGGGGGCCGGCCCCCCCCCCCCCCGCCCCCCCGCGCGCCG
>NZ_JBHUYG010000010.1:0-61960 GCF_042668795.1 Pedococcus sp. NPDC057267
GCGCGGTTGCCCGCGCGGCACACCGGCCTTGTGGCTCAGCCCTCGGCGGCGTCGCCGACGGTTTCCACGACCGGGAGGTCGAGGCTGCCGGGGTGCGGGGTGCCGGTGAAGGTGAACGTCTCCGCCTTGCCCTCGCCCTCGGTCTTGACCAGGACCAGCTCGCCCGGCTTGAGCTCGCCGTAGAGGATCTTCTCCGACAGCACGTCCTCGATCTCGCGCTGGATCGTGCGACGCAGCGGACGGGCGCCGAGGACCGGGTCGTAGCCCTTCTTCGCCAGGAGGTTCTTGGCGTCGATGGTGAGCTCGATGCCCATGTCCTTGTCCTTGAGCCGCTTGTCGAGCTTGGCGATCTCGAGGTCGACGATGGCGACGATCTCCGCCTGCGTGAGCTGCGGGAAGACGATCGTGTCGTCGACGCGGTTGAGGAACTCGGGCCGGAAGTGCTGCTTCAGCTCGTCCTGGACCTTGTTCTTCATCCGCTCGTAGTCGCTGCGGGAGTCGGGCCCGGCCGAGAAGCCGAGCGAGACGCCCTTGGCGATGTCGCGTGTGCCGAGGTTGGTGGTCATGATGATCACGGTGTTCTTGAAGTCGACCATCCGGCCCTGGGAGTCGGTGAGGCGGCCGTCCTCGAGCACCTGCAGCAGGCTGTTGAAGATGTCCGGGTGGGCCTTCTCGACCTCGTCGAAGAGGACCACCGAGAACGGCTTGCGCCGCACCTTCTCGGTCAGCTGGCCACCCTCCTCGTACCCGACGTAGCCGGGCGGGGAGCCGAAGAGCCGCGAGACCGTGTGCTTCTCGGAGAACTCGCTCATGTCGAGCTGGATCAGGCTGTCCTCGTCGCCGAAGAGGAACTCCGCGAGCGTCTTGGCCAGCTCGGTCTTACCGACACCGGTCGGACCGGCGAAGATGAACGAGCCACCGGGACGACGCGGGTCCTTCAGGCCGGCGCGGGTGCGGCGGATCGCCTGGGACAGCGCCTTGATGGCGTCGTCCATGCCGACGATGCGCTTGTGCAGCTCGTCCTCCATGTGGAGCAGCCGCGAGGACTCCTCCTCGGTGAGCTTGAAGACCGGGATGCCGGTGGAGGCGGCCAGGACCTCGGCGATGAGCTCCTCGTCGACCTCGGCCACGACGTCCATGTCCCCGGACTTCCACTGCGACTCGCGCTCGGCCTTCTGGGCGAGCAGCTTCTTCTCGTCGTCGCGCAGGCGCGCGGCCTTCTCGAAGTCCTGCCCGTCGATGGCCGACTCCTTCTCGAGCCGCACCGAGGCGATCTTCTCGTCGAACTCGCGCAGGTCCGGCGGTGCGGTCATCCGGCGGATGCGCAATCGCGCGCCCGCCTCGTCGATGAGGTCGATCGCCTTGTCCGGCAGGAACCGGTCGTTGATGTACCGGTCGGCGAGGTTCGCCGCGGAGACCAGCGCGGAGTCCGTGATGGACACGCGGTGGTGCGCCTCGTAGCGGTCGCGCAGGCCCTTGAGGATCTCGATCGCGTGGCTGAGCGTCGGCTCGGCGACCTGGATCGGCTGGAAGCGGCGCTCGAGCGCCGAGTCCTTCTCGATGTGCTTGCGGTACTCGTCCAGGGTGGTGGCACCGATGGTCTGGAGCTCGCCCCGGGCCAGCATCGGCTTGAGGATGCTGGCGGCGTCGATCGCGCCCTCGGCGGCACCCGCACCGACGAGGGTGTGGATCTCGTCGATGAACAGGATGATGTCGCCGCGGGTGCGGATCTCCTTGAGGACCTTCTTCAGCCGCTCCTCGAAGTCACCGCGGTAACGGCTGCCGGCGACGAGCGCGCCGAGGTCGAGGGTGTAGAGCTGCTTGTCCTTGAGGGTCTCGGGCACCTCGCCCTTGACGATGTCCTGGGCCAGGCCCTCGACGACCGCCGTCTTGCCGACACCGGGCTCGCCGATGAGGACGGGGTTGTTCTTGGTGCGGCGGGACAGCACCTGCATGACCCGCTCGATCTCCTTCTCGCGCCCGATGACCGGGTCGAGCTTGCCCTCGCGGGCGGCCATGGTGAGGTTGCGGCCGAACTGGTCGAGCACCAGCGAGCCGGCAGGAGTGCCCTCCTGCTGCACGCCCGCACCGACGCCGGCGGTCGCGCCGCCCTCCTTGCCCTGGTAGCCGGAGATGAGCTGGATGACCTGCTGGCGCACGCGGTTGAGGTCCGCGCCCAGCTTGACGAGGACCTGGGCGGCGACGCCCTCGCCCTCGCGGATGAGGCCGAGCAGGATGTGCTCGGTGCCGATGTAGTTGTGGCCGAGCTGCAGCGCCTCGCGCAGGCTCAGCTCGAGGACCTTCTTCGCACGCGGCGTGAAGGGGATGTGGCCGCTCGGGGCCTGCTGCCCCTGGCCGATGATCTCCTGGACCTGCTCGCGGACCGACTCCAGCGAGATGCCAAGGCTCTCCAGGGCCTTGGAGGCGACACCCTCACCCTCGTGGATGAGGCCGAGCAGGATGTGCTCGGTCCCGATGTAGTTGTGGTTGAGCATGCGCGCCTCTTCCTGCGCGAGCACGACCACCCTCCGGGCCCGATCGGTGAACCGTTCAAACATCTCTTCTGCTCCTGCCTATCGAGATCATCTCGATGCTATCCGTGCTGCCTGACCGTGGCGCGTCCCATTCGGCGACCGATACGCGATCGGGACGAACGGACCACCCCGCCCACGTCCTTCCTGCGGGCCGGCCAGGTGGCTCACCGTGCGCAACGCGGCGCTTCCCCGCGCTGTTCCCGGCCCTGAGTCGGGTCGGCTCAATTCCGCCGTGGGCGGACAAAAGGCGCTGCCGCCGTGGGCGGACACGGGGCACTGTCGCCGTGGGCGGACAAAGGGCGCTGCCGCCGTGGGCGGACAAAGGGCGCTGCCGCCGTGGGCGGACACTGGGCGCTGTCGCCGTGGGCGGACCAAGGACCTCGGGGTCACGCGCCGGGACCCTTCCTGCGGACCTCCTCCACCTGCTCCATGGCCGCGCGCAGCTCGGCGAGCCAGGTGTCGGACCGCTCCCCCACGAGCTTGACGCACCACGCGAGCGCGTCCGCGCGCGAGCGGGCGACCCCGGCCTCGACGAGCGTGTCGAGGACCCGCCGCTCGGGCTGGCGCAGCCGGGTCATCACGGGGGCTGCGAGGTGCGTGAAGAGGGACTCGTGCCCGCCGACCCGCACCCCCCAGCTCACCTTGCGACCAGAGAGGTGCTCGAGCTCTCGGGCGATCTCGATGCGGCGCTCGCGGGTCTCCTCGCGGAAGGTCTTCGCCCGGCCGCGGGCGGCGACCTCGCGGTCGGCCTCGGCGGCGTCGTCGGGCAGGTCGGGGGCGGCGAGGTCGCCCCAGATGATGAGCTCGTCGCGGTCGCGGCTGACCTCGACGGGGCCGGTGAACCAGTCCTGCGGGAGGCGGCCGGCCAGCCATGCCTCGGCGGTGGCGCGTGCAGTCATGTAATCATGATTACTCGGTTGCACCGTACGGGGAAGGGGTGAGCCGTCCGCCCACGGTGAACACGGAAAGCCAGCCGGGCGGCCGCCGAACTTGTTCACGGACGGGAATCCCTGAAGAAGTTCCAATCCGGCTCCGACACGGGAGCGAATCCGGGGCAGGAGGCGCCCGCCGGGGGTCGCCCCGTCCGGAAAGGAACGACCATGAGCACAACCAGGACCACGACCGTTCGAGCCGTGCTGGCAGCCGGCGCCGTCGCCGCTGCCACGGCCGGCCTCGCCGCCCTGCCCGCCCAGGCGGCGTCCACCGCGACCGTGACCGTGGTGCACGGCATCCCGAAGACGCCGGTCGACGTGTACGTGGACGGCACGAAGGCCCTGTCCGACTTCCAGTTCAAGACCGTGACGAACCCGATCAGCCTGCCCGCGGGTTCGCACCAGATCGCGATCCGCCCGGCGGGTGCGGCCAGCAGCTCCACGCCGATCCTCACCCTGGCCCCCACCCTGCCGGCCGGTGCCAACGCCACGGTCGTGGCCTACCTGACGGCCGACGGCAAGCCCGCCCTCAAGCCGTTCATCAACCCCACCACTGCGGTGCCCGCCGGGATGGGCCGCGTCATCGTGCGGCACACCGCGGCAGCCCCGGCGGTCGACGTCCTGGCCGGCGGCAAGCCGATCATCTCCAAGCTCACCAACCCCAACGAGGCCATGCTCATGGTCCCGGCCGGCACCGTGTCCGCGTCCGTGGCCGCTGCCGGCACCACCAAGCCGGTCATCGGCCCGGTCGACCTCCCGGTGACCTCCGGCAAGACGCTGGTGGTCTACGCGATCGGCAGCCTCCAGGACGGCAGCCTGACCGCGGTGACGCAGAGCTACTCCAGCGGTGGCAGCGCCGCCCCCAGCTCGGTCAACGCCGGCACCGGCGGCCAGGCGGCCGACCGTGGTCCCGCGGCTGCCCTGCTCGCCCTGTCTGGCCTCGCCGGGGCCGCGCTCGTCGTCGGTGGCACCCGTCGCCGGGCGACCGCGACCGTCCGTCGCTGACGAACCGACGGCCTGACAGCACCATGTCGGACACGGGGCGCCGGTCACGGCGGGGCATCGTCCCCGTCGCGGCCGGCGTCCTGCTGCTCGCCGCCACCGGCGTCGGCGTGGCCGTGAAGGCGTCCGACCAGCCGCTCCCCGACGCGGGTGCCCTCCCTGCCGCCACCGCCACCGCCTCGACCACGCGAGCGCCCGGGGCCGCCGACCGGACGTCGACCGGGTCCCCCACCGGTTCGCCCAGCACGGCCGCGGATCCGTCGGGCGGCCCGACCGGCCCCACCATCGCGGCGGACAGGTCGTTCGAGCCCACTATGGTCCGGGTGCCCGCCATCGGCGTCTCGGCCCCCGTCGTTCCGACCGCGGTCGACGGAAGCGGGGCGCTCGGCATCCCCGAGGACCCCCGTGAAGTGGGCTGGTGGTCCGGCGGAGCCGCGCCGGGGTCCCCCTACGGCACGACCCTGCTCGCGGGGCACGTGGACTCGGCGAGCAGGGGGCTCGGCAGCCTCGTCGACCTGAGCCGCGCGCCCATCGGGGCCCGGGTCACCGTGACGGGGGCGGACGGCGCCTCCCAGGCCTACCGCGTCGTCGCCCGCCGGTCCTACCCCAAGGCGACCCTCCCGACCACGGAGCTGTTCCGCCAGGACGTCCCGGCCCGGCTGCTCCTCATCACCTGCGGCGGGCAGTTCGACCGCAGCACCGGCCACTACGAGCGCAACGTGGTCGTCTTCGCCGTCCCTGTCTGAACGGGTCCGTCGGGGACTGGTTGGGGGGCGCGCAGGCGCCCCCACCCGCGAAACGGGCCTGTCCGGACCCGTTTGGCGCTCGGAGTGCGGCTCACGGGTGCGAAACGGGCCCGTCCGGAACCGTTTCGCCCCGTCAGCGCAGGTGGCGCTGGTCGCTGATCCGCCTGGCCTTGCCGAGCGACCGCTCGAGGCTGTGCGGGTCGAGCACCTCGACCCGCACGGTCACCCCGATCCGGTGCTTGATGCGGCTCGCGAGCTCGCGCGCCATACCTGCCCGCTCGTCCGGGCCCGACGAGGAGGACGCGGCCTCCACCTGCACGGTGAGCTCGTCCATCCGCCCCGGGCGGGTGAGCACGCACAGGTAGTGCGGCGCCAGCCCGTGGATGGTGAGGATCTGCTCCTCGACCTGGGACGGGAAGACGTTGACCCCCCGCACGATCATCATGTCGTCGGTGCGGCCGGTGATCTTGGCCATCCGCCGGAACTGCGGGTGGGCGGTGCCCGGCATCAGCGTCGTGAGGTCGCGGGTGCGGTAGCGCACGACCGGCATGGCCTGCTTGGTGAGGGAGGTGAAGACGAGCTCCCCCTCCTCTCCGTCCGGCAGCACCTCACCGGTGATCGGGTCGACCACCTCCGGGTAGAAGTGGTCCTCCCAGATGTGCAGGCCGTCCTGGGTCTGCCCGGACTCCTGCGAGACGCCCGGGCCCATGACCTCGGACAGTCCGTAGATGTCGACCGCCCGGATGTTCGACCGGCGCTGCACCTCCTCGCGCATCGCCTCGGTCCACGGCTCCGCGCCGAAGATGCCGATCTCGAGGGAGGTGTCCTTGGGGTCGATGCCCTGCGCCTCCATCTCGTCGAGGATCGCCAGGAAGTACGACGGCGTCACCATGATCACGCGCGGGCGGAAGTCGACGATGAGCTGCACCTGCCGCTCGGTCATGCCGCCGCTGACGGGGACGACGGTGCAGCCGAGCCGCTCCGCGCCGTAGTGCGCGCCGAGCCCGCCGGTGAACAGCCCGTAGCCGTAGACCACGTGGAGCACGTCGCCCGGCCGCCCGCCTGCCGACTCGATCGAGCGGGCCATCACCTGGGCCCAGGTGTCGATGTCCTCCCTGGTGTAGCCGACGACGGTGGGGCGGCCCGTGGTGCCGCTCGAGGCGTGGATGCGCACCACCTGCTCCCGCGGGACCGCGAACATCCCGAACGGGTAGTTGTCGCGCAGGTCCGCCTTGGCGGTGAACGGGAATCGGGCGAGGTCCGAGAGCTCGCGCAGGTCGCCCGGGTGCACGCCGGCGTCGTCGAAGGCCTTGCGGTAGTGCGGCACGTTCTCGTACGCGTGGGCGAGGCTCCAGCGCAGCCGGTCCAGCTGGAGGGCGCGCAGCTCTTCGACGGTGGAGACGACGGTGTCCATGGCGGCATCCTCGCACCGGCCCCTCCCCCGCCGGTATGCCGTGTGGCCGCCGCCCGCGCACCACGGGACCCGAGGTCGCGCCCGCCCGGCGACTCGCGCCGATTTCCCGTGGGTGACCGGCGCGGCGGCACGGCCAACCTGAGAACTTCCCGTGAAAGGCCTGCACCCGTGTCGCGCGAACGGGTTCGGACGTACGCTCGCAAGGGTGGACCGGCTGGGGCTGCCTGCGGTCGACCGGGAGCCCAGGGGGGAGACGGTCGACGCCCCCGCACGCCGCCCCTGGCGGGACCGGCTGCCCCGCCTGCACGGCCGCGCGCTCGTGGCCCTCGTGGCGCTCCTCGTCGCCCTCCTGGCCGTCGGCACCTGGGCCATCACCCGGGGCCCCGGCACGCCACCACTGACCAGGGCCGACGTCAACGCCGCGGTGCGCAGCGGCATCGCCGACGCGGAGAAGCGGGCACGGCAGGCACCACCCGATGCGGCCACGGCATACGACACCGCCCGACCGTCCCTGGTGACGGTGGAGGGACGGCTCGCGAACGGCACGTCCACGGGGGCGGGCACCGTCATCGCGCAGGACGGCACCGTGCTCACCGCCCTGCACGTCGTCGCGAAGTCCTCGAGCATCGAGGTGACCTTCGCCGACGGCACCCGCTCGCCGGCCACGGTCGAGAAGCAGGACGCCGCCTCGGACATCGCCGTGCTGATGCCGAGCCGGCTGCCGCAGGTGGTCGTCCCGGCGGTCCTCGGCGGCGGGGTCCGGGTGGGCGACCCGGTCTTCGCCCTCGGGAACCCGCTCGGGCTCACGCACTCCCTGTCGGCGGGTGTGGTGTCGGCCACCGGTCGCACCGTCGAGGTGGAGCAGGGCCGCACCCTCAAGGACCTCATCCAGTTCGACGCGGCCGTCAACCCCGGCAACTCCGGCGGCCCGCTGCTCGACCGGGACGGGCAGGTCGTCGGTGTCGTCACGGGACTGGCCAACCCGTCGCGCCAGAGCTTCTTCGTCGGCATCGGCTTCGCCGTGCCCATCGCCACGGCCGGCGGCACCGCCGGCGCCCCGCCCCAGTGACCGGACAGCCGCGTCCGCCCGACCGTGACGACCCCGTCGCGCACCTCGAGGAGCACCGCATGGACCCGCACCGACCCGAGCCGCACCGGCCCGAGCCCCACCGAGCCGAATCCGGTCGGCAGCACCCGCTCGAGCAGGCGCTCTACGAGGTGAAGAAGACCATCGTCGGGCAGGACCAGCTGCTCGAGCGGATGCTCGTCGCGCTCCTCGCCCGGGGCCACCTGCTCGTCGAGGGCGTGCCTGGGCTGGCCAAGACGATGGCGGTCAAGACGCTGGCGCAGGCCGTGGGCGGGCAGTTCCAGCGGATCCAGTTCACGCCGGACCTCGTGCCCGCCGACGTCGTCGGCACGCGCATCTGGAACCAGAAGGAGGGCGACTTCCAGGTCTCGCTCGGCCCGGTGTTCGCCAACCTCGTCCTCGCCGACGAGATCAACCGGGCGCCGGCGAAGGTCCAGAGCGCGCTGCTCGAGGTGATGCAGGAGCGGCAGGTGACCATCGGGCGCGAGACCTACCAGGCCCCCGACCCGTTCCTCGTCATGGCGACCCAGAACCCGATCGAGTCCGAGGGCACCTACGCGCTCCCGGAGGCCCAGGTCGACCGGTTCATGCTCAAGGTGCTCATCGGGTACCCCACTGCCGCAGAGGAGTTCGTCGTCGTCGAGCGGATGACGACGACGTTCGAGAAGGCCCAGCAGGTGCTGACGACCGAGCAGCTGGTCGAGTACCAGCAGCGCACCGACCGGGTCTACGTCGACCCCGCGGTGATCGAGTACGCCGTGCGGCTCGCGAGCGCGACGCGGGCGCCCGCCGACGTGGGGCTGGGCGAGCTGGCCCGGTTCATCTCCTTCGGCGCCAGCCCGCGCGCGTCGATCAACCTGGTGCTGGCCGCCAAGGCGCTGGCGTTCCTGCGCGGGCGCGACTTCGCCCGGCCGCAGGACGTGCGCGACCTCGCCCGTGACGTGATGCGCCACCGCCTGGTCCTGTCGTACGAGGCGCTCGCCGAGGGCATCTCCGCGGACGACCTGCTCGGGCCGGTCCTCGACGCGGTGGGTATGCCGGACGTACCGCTGCGCGACCGCCGCCACCAGACCAGCGAGGCACCGTGGACACCGCAGCCACGCTGACCCCGGAGAGCCTGCTGCGGCGGCTGCAGTGGCGCGTCGTGCGCCGCCTCGACGGGCGGCTGCAGGGCGACTACCGCACGCTCTTCCGGGGCAGCGGCCTGGACTTCACCGACCTGCGCGAGTACGAGGCCGGCGACGACCTTCGGCACATCGACTGGAACGTCACGGCGCGGATGGACACCCCGTACGTCCGCGAGTACGTCGAGGACCGCGAGGTCACGGCGTGGCTGCTGCTGGACCGGTCCGCCTCGATGTCCTTCGGCCCGGTGGACCGGCAGAAGTCGCTCGTCACGGCGGAGGTCGCCACGACCCTCGCCTACCTGCTCGCCCGTGGCGGCAACCGGATCGGCGCGCTGCTGCTGGACGCCGGGGTCCGGACCATCCCGCCGGGCTCGGGGCGCAACCAGGTGCTGCGCATCTCGCGGGCGCTGCTCGAGCCGCCACGCGAGTCGTCCGACCGCACCACCACCGACCTCGGGGTGCTGCTCCACGCCGGGCTCGGCGTCGCGCGGCGGCGCTCCCTCGTCGTCGTGGTCTCGGACTTCATCAGCCAGCCGGGGTGGGAGCGCCCCCTGTCGCTGCTCACCCGGCGCCACGACGTCGTGGCCCTGCAGGTCGCCGACCCCCGGGAGACCGACCTGCCGTCGGTGGGCATGGTCTACGTCGAGGACGCCGAGACCGGCGAGCAGATCTTCGTCGACACCAGCGACCCCGCGTTCCGGCGCCGGCTGGGCGAGGTGGCCGCCGAACGCCAGGAGGAGCTGGTGGCCGCTGCCCGCAGGGCGGGCACCGACCTGCACCGCGTGGCCACGGACGACGACCTCGTGCGCTCGCTCGCGCGGATCTCCGAGCTGCGTCGCCGGAGGCGCGGATGACGTTCGTCTGGCCCCTCGCCCTGCTGGCCCTGCTGGTCGTCCCCGTTCTCGTCGTGGCGTACCGCGGCCAGGAGCGTCGACGCGCAGAGGGCCGGGCGCGCCTGGCCGCGCAGGGGTTCGTCGTGCCGCAGACCTCGCAGCAGGGCGCACGGCGGCACGTGCCGGCAGCCCTGCTCCTCGCATCGCTGACGCTGCTGCTGTTCTCGCTGGCCCGGCCGGAGGCGACGGTCTCCGAGCCGCACCGGGAGGGCACGGTCATCCTGGCCTTCGACGTGTCGACGAGCATGGGAGCCAAGGACGTCACGCCCACCCGGCTCGAGGCGGCCAAGGCCGCGGCGGCCTCGTTCGTCCGTCGCCAGCCCGCCGGCATACGCCTGGGGGTGGTGGCGTTCGGGGACAGCGCGGTCGTGGCCCAGCAGCCCACCGACGACCGGACCATGGTGCTCGCCGCGATCGACCGGCTCAGCCCCCAGGGCGGCACGTCGCTCGGGCAGGGCATCGTGGCGGCCCTCGGGGCCATCGCGGGGAAGCCGATCACGGTGCCGCAGGGCGACGACGGCTCGCTGGACGGCGTCGACGTCGGCTACTACGGGTCGGCGGCGATGGTGCTGCTGTCGGACGGGGAGAACACCACGCCGCCTGACCCGCTCGCCGCAGCCGACCTCGCGTCCGCCGCCGGGGTGCGCATCTACCCGGTGGGTCTGGGCAGCCCGGAGGGCACCGTCCTGCAGGTGGACGGGTTCTCGATCGCGACCGCGCTCGACGAGGCCACCCTGCAGCAGATCGCCCAGCGGACGAACGGGCAGTACCGGTCGGCCTCGGACGCGACCGCGCTCGCGAAGGTCTACGACTCGGTCCACCTGGCCTGGACGGCGCGCAGCGAGAAGCGCGAGGTCACCTCGTGGTTCGCCGCCGCCGCTGCCCTGCTCCTGCTGGCCGGCGCGGCCCTGTCGGTGCTGCGGTCGGGACGGGTGGTCTGACATGCGCTTCGGTGTCCCCTACGCGCTTCTGGCGCTCCTCGCGGTGCCGGCGCTCGCGGCGGCATACGTCTGGCAGCTGCGGCGACGGCGGCGCCAGGCGATCCGGTTCTCCAGCGTCTCGCTCCTGCGGACGGCGCTGCCGCAACAGCGTCGGTGGCGCCGGCACGTCCCGGTCGCGCTCGTCCTGGCCGCGCTGGCCCTCCTCGCGGTCGCCGGCTCGCGGCCCCAGGTCCGGGCGCAGGTGCCGATGTCGAGCTCGGCGGTCATCCTCGCCATCGACGTCTCGGGGTCGATGTGCTCGACGGACGTCCAGCCCAACCGGCTGAGCGCCGCCCAGCAGGCCGTGCGCCAGTTCATCGACCGGCAGGACGGCGACCTGCGCATCGGGCTCGTCGTCTTCTCCGGTTTCTCCGAGCTCGCGGTCGCGCCCACCACCGACCACGACCAGCTGCGCCAGGCCGTGGACGCCCTCACGACCGGGCGCGGCACCGCCATCGGTTCAGCCATCCTGAAGTCCATCGACGCCATCGCCGAGATCAACCCCGAGGTCGCGCCGTCCGACCCGCTCGCCGCGATGCCACAGACCGATCCGTCGCAGCCCGTGCCCACCGAGCCCGCCCCCGGCTCACCGACCCCCGGGCCGCCCAGCGGCGTGCGGACCGCGCCGGAGATCGTGGTGCTGCTCACCGACGGCGCCAACACCCGGGGCGTGACGCCGGCCGCGGCGGCCCAGCAGGCGGCGCAGCGGGGCGTGCGGGTCTTCCCCATCGGCTTCGGCACGACGCACCCCACCCAGATGGTGTGCACCCGCCAGCAGCTCGGCGGCGGGGCGCTCGACGGCCCCCCGGGGAGCTTCGGCGGCGGCTTCGGCGGCGCCATCGGACCCGGCGGTCGCAACTTCCTCGTCGTCGACGAGGCCGCGCTCAAGGACGTCGCCGACACCACCGGCGGCCGCTACTTCAAGGCGGAGGACGCCGGGCAGCTGCAGGACGTCCTCAAGAACCTCCCCGCCCAGGTGGACCGGCAGGAGCGGACGGTCGACCTCAGCGTCGGGTTCGCCGCGCTCGCGGCGCTCGTGCTGGTCCTCGGGCTGGCCCTCGGGGGCAGGTGGGCCGCGCACCCCCAGTGACGGGTGGCGGCCAGCCCGTTCGGGCCCTCGGCTCGGGTGCCGCAGGGGGGCGCCTCCGGACCAGGGTCAGCGGCGACGCTGGCAGCGCCCGCACCAGAACAGGTTCCGGCCGGCCACGACCTGCGTGCGGACCCGCGACCCGCAGACGCGGCAGGGCTCGCCCTGGCGGCGGTAGACGTAGGAGGTGCGCTCGAGCAGCGGCGTCGCCGAGCCGCCGGCGAGCTGGGCGCGGACCTGCTCGACCTGCTCCTCGACGGTGACGATGCGCCCGGTCGCCACCCCCAGCGGGAGCAGGTCGACGAGGTCTCGCCAGATGGCGTCCCAGGTGCTGCGGCGGATCTCCCGGCCCGGGCGGAAGGGGTCGACCCGCTGCCGGAACAGGACCTCGCAGCGGTAGACGTTGCCCACCCCGGCCAGGACCGCCTGGTCCATGAGCAGCTCGGCGATCGTCTTGCCGCTGCGGCTGATCCGGCGCCAGGCGAGGTCGGGGTCGGGCTCGGGACGCAGCGGGTCGGGGCCGAGCCGGGAGGTGACCGCCTCCACCTGCTCGGGCGTGATGACGGCGCAGAGGTTGGGGCCGCGCAGGTCTGCGACGTGCTGGTCGGTCTGCAGCCGCAGCCGCACCTGCCCCGCGACCGGCGTCGCGCCGGCGTACTCGTGGCCGTCGACCGAGAACTTCCCGATCAGGCCGAGGTGGACGTGCAGCCACGCGTCGCCCTCGAACTCCACGAAGAGGTGCTTGCCCCACGAGGTGGCGTGCACGAGCTCGCGGCCGGAGAGCAGCTCGGCCCCGGCGGCGAACCGGCCCTGGGGGCTGGTGGCCTCCGGGCGGGTGCCGGCGAAGGCGCGGTCGAGGTCACGCGCGAGGGCGTGGATCGTGTGGCCTTCGGGCATCGGCTCAGTCGTCCGGGGTGGCGGGCTGGGCGTCCTGGGTCGGAGCGGGGGTGCCCTGGTGGTGCAGCAGCTGCCAGCGCCCGTCCCGGCGCACCCACACCGAGGACCGGTGGGCCCGTCCCTGCGCGGAGACCGAGACGTAGGTCAGGAGCACGACGTCCTCGGCCAGGGCCGTCGGCACCAGCTCCTCGGCACGGATGGCGACGGGTCCGGCATGGGCCTCGGCCTCCAGCATGTCCAGGATCGAGTCGCGGTCCCAGACCCGCCCCGACTGCCCGACCTCGCGGAAGTCGGGGTGCAGCAGCAGCCCGGCGCTGAGCCGGTCTCCGCGCACCGACCCGGTGAGCAGGGCGCGCTCGCAGTCCTCGACGACGGACAGGTCGTCGGCAGTGGGCATCGCGCTCACTCAGCTGGCCTTCTTCGCGGTCTTCTTGGCGGCTGTCTTGGACGCGCTCTTCGACGCGCTCGTGGACGTGGTCTTCTTCGCCGCCGTCGACTTCGCGGCGGTCTTCGTGGCGGCCGCCTTCTTCGCGGCCGACCCCGACCCGGCGGCCTTCTTCGCCGCCGCCTTCGGCGGGGCGGGTGCCTCGCCGCGCGACGCCTTGGCCTTGTCGACGGACCGCTTCAGCGCGGCGAGCAGGTCGACCACCTCGCCGGACTCGTCCTTGGACTCCGGGGTGAACTGCACCTCGCCGCCCTCGACCTTGGCCTTGACCAGGGCCTGCAGCGCGGCTGCGTAGTCGTCCTCGTACTCGTCCGGCTCGTAGTCCCCGGCGAGCTGCTCGATGAGCAGGTCGGCCATCGCGAGCTCCTGCTTGGTGGCCTTCTGGTCGTCGTCGAGGGTGGCGAAGTCGGGCTTGCGGATCTCGTCCGGCCACAACATCGTCTGCATCACGATGACGCCCTCGTGCACCCGCAGCACCGCCATCGTCATCCGGGTGCGGATCGAGACGGTCACGACCGCCATGCGGTTCTCGCGCTCGAGCGCGTCGCGCAGCAGGACGTACGGCTTGGTCGCCGCCTTGTCGGGCTCGAGGTAGTACGACTTGTCGAACAGCATCGGGTCGATCTGCTCGGCCGGCACGAACTTCTCGACCGAGATCTCCTTGCTGCTCGTGGCGGGCAGGTCCTTGAAGTCCTCGTCGGTGAGGACGACCATCTCGCCGTCCTCGGTCTCGTACCCCTTGGCGATGTCGTCGTACGACACGACCTCGCCGTCGATCGAGCAGATCCGCTGGTACTTGATCCGCCCACCGTCCTCGCGGTGCACCTGCCGGAACTGCACGTCGTGGTTCTCGGTGGCGGAGTACAGCCGGATGGGCACGTTGACCAGCCCGAACGACACCGCGCCCTTCCAGATGGCTCGCATACCGACGATCTTCGCGTATGCCGCGTGGCGGCGCCACGTCCCTTTTCCGCAGCTCCCCGGTCGGTGCACTGACAGAATGACCGGATGCGTCCCATGTTGGCCACGCCGGCCACGGCCCTCCCCGCCGGGAAGGACTGGCTGCACGAGGTGAAGTGGGACGGCATGCGCGTCCTGGCCGACGTCCGCGACGGCCGGCTGACGCTCACCTCCCGGGCCGGCAACGACGCGACCGCGAGCTTCCCCGAGCTTGCCGGGCTGGCCGACCTGTACGACGACATGCTCCTCGACGGCGAGGTCGTGGCGCTCGACGGGGGAAGGCCCTCCTTCGGCGCCCTCGCCGAGCGGATGCACGTGCGCGACCGCCGCAAGGCCGAGCGGCTGGCGGCGACGCGACCGGTCACCTTCATGGTGTTCGACCTGCTGCGGCTGTACGGGTCCGACCTCACCGGCCAGCCGCTGTCGGCCCGCCGCGAGCTGCTCGAGCGCCTCGACCTCGACGGCCGGCACTGGCAGGTGCCGCCTGTCTACGACGACGGGCAGGAGCTGTTCGACGCGACGCTGGAGCAGGGGCTCGAGGGCGTCGTGAGCAAGCGGCGCTCCTCCCCCTACCTGCCGGGACGGCGGTCGGCCGACTGGCTCAAGTCCCCGCACCGGACCACGCACTCCGTCGTCGTCGGCGGCTGGCGCCCGGAGCAGACGAACGACTCGGGCCGGCTCGGGGCGATCCTCGTCGGCACCCCCGACGGCGCGGGCGGCTGGGCCTTCCTCGGCCGGGTCGGCAGCGGCATCGCCGGCCGCGCGGCCACCCTGTTGGCGGAGGAGATCGGCACCGAGTCGATCGCGAGCTCCCCGTTCTCCACCCCGGTCCCCCGGGTCGACGCCGTGGGCACGACCTGGGTCGAGCCGAGGCTCGTCGTGGAGGTGCGCGCGCTCGAGGTGACGCGGGACGGCCGGCTGCGCCAGCCGGCATACCTCGGGGTGCGACCGGACCTCACCCCCGCGGACCTGCAGGAGGTCGACGGTGCCTGAGGGCGAGGTGACCCGCGTCGAGGTGGCCGGGCGCCGGCTGCGGCTGACCAGCCTGGACAAGCTGCTCTACCCGCACACGGAGACCACGAAGGGCGAGGTGCTCAACTACTACGCCCAGGTGGCCGACGTGATCCTCCCCCACCTCGCCGGGCGCCCGGTGACGCGCGTGCGCTGGCCGCACGGCACGTCCGACCAGAGCTTCTTCGAGAAGAACCTCCCGTCGGGGGCGCCGTCGTGGCTGCCGCGGGTGCAGGTCGACGACGTGACGTACCCGATGGTGGAGGACCTGTCGCACCTGACCTACCTGGTCAACCTCAACTCCATCGAGCTGCACGTGCCGCAGTGGCGCGTGGACGCCGACGGCACGCGGCTCAACCCCGACCGGCTCGTCGTCGACCTCGACCCCGGGGCTCCCGCGGGCCTGGCCGAGTGCGCCCGGGTCGCGCTCCTGGTGCGTGAGCGGCTCGGGGAGCTGGGTCTCGAGCTCCACGCGGTCACCAGCGGCAGCAAGGGCATGCAGCTCTACGCGACGATGCCCGGCGACCTGACCTCGGACCAGGCCCGCGACCTCGCCCAGCAGCTCGCGCAGGAGCTGACCAGGAAGCACCCGGACCTGATCGTCTGGAAGATGACCAAGTCGCTGCGGCCCGGCAAGGTCTTCCTCGACTGGAGCCAGAACGTCGCGGCCAAGACGACCATCTGCCCGTACTCGCTGCGCGGCAAGGACGCCCCCACCGTCGCCGCGCCGCGCACCTGGGACGAGGTCGAGCAGGGCGCCGAGGGCGGGAAGTTCGAGCAGCTCGACCTCGAGGCGGTCCTGGAGCGCCTCGACTCCGACGGTGACCTCATCGAGGACCTGCTGGCCTAGCGGTCCGCGTGCCGGTCCACGGCGGGCGGCCGCCGGCGCAGCCGCGGGCAGCCGGTGCACTCGTGCGTCCCCGGCAGCACGTAGAGGTAGCAGCACGACCCGCGCTGCGGGGGCGGCTGGCCGCAGGCCCGCGCCAGCGCCATCGCCCACACGTCGCGCACCATCTCGAGCCGCTGGTGCGTCCCGAGGTGCACGCCCGGCCGGTACGTCAGCGCGAGCTCGGTCGCCGCCGAGAGGTATGCCGCGTGCGCGGCCCCGAGCCGCTCCTCGAGCAGCACGGGGGTCACCTGCGCCTCGCGCAGCTGGACGACGACGGGGTACAGCTGTCGCGGCTCGAGCGCGAAGCTGAGCCCGGCCCCGAGCGGGTCGACCAGGTGGGCGGTGTGCACCGCCGCGTACGCCGCGGGCACCGCAGCCACCTCGAGCAGCCACTGCAGGACGAACGCCGCCGGCATCGCGGGCGGGGTCGCGGCGAGGTACTGGCGGGCCGTCGACGCGGACAGGGACGCACGCCACGGCCCAGCAGGGTCCTCACCCGCGCGCTGCCCGGCGAGGACGTCCGCCCAGCGCCACGGCAGGTCCGGGTCGTCCGGACCTGCCGCTCGCAGGGTGGGGTAGGGCAGGACCGGCCGGAGCCGGTCGACGAGGGAACGGGCGGAGATGGCGGTCAGTGCGCCTTGTCGTAGGCCGCCTGGATCTCGGCGGAGATGCGGCCACGGTCGCTCACCTGGTGGCCGTTGGCGCGCGCCCACTCGCGGACGTCGGCGAGGTCGCGCTTGGCGCCGCCACCCGACCGGCTCGAGGTGGACCGGGCGGGGGCCCGGCGGCCCGACGCGCGGCGGGCGTGCCCCACGTAGGGCGCGAGGGCGTCGCGCAGCTTGGCCGCGTTCGCGGCGCTGAGGTCGATCTCGTAGGTCGTGCCGTCGAGGGCGAACGACACCGTCTCATCGGCCTCGCTGCCGTCGAGGTCGTCCTCGAGGACGATGTTCACACGCTGGGCCATCTGGGTTCCTCTCAGGGGAAAAGGAAATCCGTACGAGAGAAAGATAGCCGGGAAAAGGACGACGGCAAAAGCAGGAAGGCGATTTCCCCGGGTTTACTCAGTCATTTTCCTTCGGGGCCGGGGAATTCTCCGCCGCCTTTTCCCGGGATTGTTCCTTTTCGTGCTCGCGGTCCCACTGGGAATGCGCGAGGCGTTCCTTGCGGTCGCCCTCGATCATGTTCTTGATGACGACCCAGAAAAGGAATCCGACGCCCGCGGACGGGATGATCGCCGCGATGTACGGCCACACCCCGCTCACCGTGCCACCTCGGGCTTGAGGTGCGGGAACAGGATGGTCTCGCGGATGTTCGCGCCGGTGAACAGCATGATCATCCGGTCGATGCCCAGGCCCAGGCCACCCATGGGCGGTGCGCCGTACTCCAGCGCCCGCAGGAAGTCCTCGTCGAGCTGCATCGCCTCGTGGTCGCCCCCGGCGGCCTTGATCGACTGGGCGGTGAGGACCTCGCGCTGCACGACGGGGTCGACGAGCTCGGAGAACCCGGTGCCGCGCTCGACCCCGGCGATGATGAGGTCCCACGCCTCGATGTGGCCGGGCTTGGAGCGGTGCGGGCGGGCCAGGGGCTGGGCGACCGCAGGGTAGTCGCACAGGAACGTCGGCTGCAGCAGCGTCGGCTCGACGAGCTCGCCGAGCAGCTCGAGGAAGACCTTGTCCTTGTCCCACGCGGGGTCGACCGGCACGTCGTGCTTCGCGGCATACCCGCGCAGCGTCTCCAGGTCGGTGTCGATGGTGACGGTCTCGCCGAGGACCTCGCTGACCGCGTCGTAGACGGGCAGCCAGCGCCACTCGGCGTCGAGGTCGACGGTGCCGCGCTCGGTCTGGACGGTGCGCGAGCCGAGCGCGTCGGCGACGCCGAGGTAGAGGTCGCGCATGAGGGCGCCGATGGTGGTCTGGTCGCCGTACGCCTGGTAGGCCTCGAGCATCGTGAACTCGGGGCTGTGGGTCGCGTCGACGCCCTCGTTGCGGAAGATGCGGCCCATCTCGTAGACGCGGTCGACGCCGCCGACGACGGCCTTCTTGAGGTTGAGCTCCAGGGCGATGCGCAGCGTCATGTCCTGGTCGAAGGCGTTCATGTGGGTGCGGAACGGCCGCGCCGCCGCGCCGCCGTGGACCAGCTGGATGATCGGCGTCTCGACCTCGAGGTAGCCCTGGCCGTCGAGGACGCCCCGGATCGCGGACAGCGCGCGGGCCTTGGTGCGCACCATGTCTCGGGACTCCTGGCGCACGATGAGGTCGGCGTACCGCTGGCGGACCCGCGCCTCCTCGGACAGGTCGTGGTGCAGCACCGGCAGCGGCCGCAGCGCCTTCGAGGCCATCTGCCAGGTCTTGGCCATGACCGACAGCTCGCCGCGCTTGGAGGAGATGACCCGGCCCTCCACGAAGACGTGGTCGCCGAGGTCGACGTCGGCCTTCCACGCCGCGAGCGACTCCTCGCCCACCTCGGCGAGGCTGAGCATCACCTGCAGGCGGGTCCCGATGCCCTCCTGGAGCGTGGCGAAGGCGAGCTTGCCGGTGTTGCGGATGAAGATGACGCGGCCCGCGACGCCCACGAGGTCGTCGGTCTCCTCGCCGGCCTCGAGGTCGCCCCACTGCTCGCGCACCTCGGCCAAGGTGTGCGTGCGATCGACCCACACCGGGTAGGCGTCACGGCCGTCGGCGAGCAGGCGGTCGCGCTTGTCCCGCCGGACCTTCATCTGCTCGGGCAGGTCGGTCTCGGGGGTGGCGACGGTCGTCTGGCCGGGGGTCGAGGTCACCTGCAAAGGGTACCCAGCGTCATATCGTGCTCCGCATGGCGGGCAGGCGAGGTCGCGACGCCGGGAACGGCGACCGTGGGTGGGCGGCGCCCCTGCCGGTGCGCCGGGTCGAGCGCAGCCCGTATGCCGCCCTGCCCCCGGACGAGTGGCCGCTCACCGTCCCGGCCGTCGCCCAGGTGCTGCGCGAGGGGCTGGACCTCGGCCGTGCGACCGTGCTCGCGGGCGAGAACGGCTCGGGCAAGTCCACGCTGCTCGAGGCCGTCGCCATGGCGTACGGGCTGTCACCCGAGGGCGGGTCGACGGGGGCCCGGCACTCCACCCGCCCGAGCGAGTCCGCCCTGCACGAGGACCTGCGCCTCGTCCGCGGCGCCGGTGCGTCGCGATGGGGGTACTTCCTGCGCGCCGAGACGATGCACGGCCTGTTCAGCTACCTCGAGGCCAACCCCGCCGGCACCCGGGACACGCCCGCCTCGGGGCCGGTCGAGCCCACCTTCCACCAGCTCAGCCACGGCGAGTCGTTCCTCGCGATGCTCAACACCCGCCGGTTCGCCGGCGACGGGTTCTTCGTCCTCGACGAGCCGGAGGCCGGGCTGTCCTTCACCGCGCAGCTGGCCCTCGTGGGCGCGCTGGCCGAGGCCCTGGCCGAGCCCGGACGGCAGGTGCTGCTGGCCACGCACTCCCCCGTCGTGGCCAGCCTGCCGGGGGCCAGGATCCTGCAGCTCGACGACACCGGGCTGCACGAGGTCGCGTGGGAGGACCTCGACGTCGTCGACCACTACCGCCGGTTCCTCGACGCACCGGAGCGGTACCTGCGCCACCTCCACTGAGCCACCCCTCGAGCCCGCCCCGGGGCGCAGGTGGGTCCGGGTGTCAGTGGCGACGCTCGGGCACGGCGAGGCGTGCGGGGTCAGTCCCGGGACTCGTCGACGAGGTCGAGGGCGAGGTCGAGGATCGGGCTGGAGTGGGTGAGGCCCCCCACCGACAGGTAGTCGACGCCGGTCTCGGCGTACTCGCGCGCCTCCCCCAGCGTCAGGCCGCCGGTGGCCTCGAGCTCGACCTGCTCGCCCGTCGCGCGGACGGCCTCGACGGTCTCGCGCAGCAGCGCGGGAGTCATGTTGTCGCACAGCAGGAACCGGGCACCCGCGTCCACGGCCTCGACCGCCTCGGCCACGGTGGTGACCTCGACCTGGACGGGGACGTCCGGGTGGGTGGCGCGCACCGCGGCATACGCCCTGGACAGCGAGCCGGCGGCGAGCTTGTGGTTGTCCTTGATCATCGCCACGTCGAACAGTCCCATGCGCTTGTTGGTGCCGCCGCCGGCCCGGACGGCGTACTTCTCCAGCGCGCGCAGGCCCGGCGTGGTCTTGCGCGTGTCGAGCACCGTCGCGCCGGTGCCCTCGAGCCGCCGGGCCCAGTCCCACGTGTGGCTGGCGACGCCGGACATCCGGCAGACGATGTTGAGCATGGTCCGCTCCCCGACGAGCAGGACCCGGGTCGAGCCGCGCAGCACCGCGACGACGTCGCCGGCGCCGACGAGGTCGCCGTCCTGGTGCGGGCAGTCGACCTCGAGCGGGTCCGCACCGAGGCGCCGGGCCACCTCCTCGAACACCAGCCCGATCACGGGGGTGCCGGCCAGGACGCCGTCGGCACGCGCGACGAGGTGGGCGGTGCTCACCTGGTCTGCCGGGATGGTGGCGTCGGTCGTGACATCGACCCCGTGCGGGCCGAGGTCCTCCTCCAGCGCGGTGCGGACGACCGCGAGCGCGGCCTCACGGGGGAACTGCAGGTCGGTCATGCGGGTGCCTCCGTCTTGACGGGCTCGTAGGTCGTGGTCACGACGCCGTCCCGTCCGCGGGAGGCCACGGTGTGGCCGCGCCAGCGGGCGTCGTCGAGGTCGGGGAAGTCGCCGCGGACGTGGCCGCCGCGGGTCTCCTCGCGCAGCGCCGCGACGGTCGCCAGGAGCTGGCCGACGTGCAGCAGGTTGGTCGTCTCCCACGACTGCGGGCCGGGTTCGGCGGACCCGTCCCGCAGGGACTCCTCGGCCAGCGCCGCCAGGTCCTCGGTGGTGGACGCGAGCGAGTCGGCGGTCCGCACGGCGCCCGCACCTGTGGTCATGGCGGTCTGCAGGCGGACGCGGGCTGCCTCGTCGAGCAGGGCCGCTGCGCCCGGGGGCCGGCCCGCCTGGCCGGGCGGCACCGGCGGCAGCTCGCCCGCGGCGAGCCGGGTGGTGAGGTCGTCGGCGATGCGCGAGGCGAAGACGAGCCCCTCGAGCAGGGAGTTGGACGCGAGCCGGTTGGCACCGTGGACGCCGGTGCACGACACCTCGCCGCAGGCGTACAGGCCCTCGACCGAGGTGCGGCCGTGCAGGTCCGTGCGCACGCCGCCCGAGGCGTAGTGCTGGGCGGGCGCGACCGGCAGCAGGTCGGTGGCCGGGTCGAAGCCGAGCTCGCGGCACCGGGCCACGATCGAGGGGAACCGGCGCTCGAGGAACTCCCGACCGAGGTGCCGGGCGTCGAGGTAGACGTGGTCGCTCCCCGTCTCGCGCATGCGCTGCGCGATCGCCCGGGCCACGACGTCGCGGGGGGCGAGGTCGGCCAGCGGGTGCAGCCCCTGCATGAAGCGCACGCCGTCGCCGTCGACCAGGACGGCGCCCTCGCCGCGCACCGCCTCGGAGATGAGCGGCTGCTGCCCGCTGGCGCCCGGACCGAGCCACAGCACGGTCGGGTGGAACTGCACGAACTCGACGTCGGCCACGGCGGCCCCGGCCCGCAGGGCGGCGGCCAGCCCGTCGCCGGTGGCCACCGAGGGGTTGGTCGTCGCGGCATACACCTGTCCGAGGCCACCCGTCGCGAGGACGACGGCTCGCGCGCGGGCGGCGCCGACGCCGTCGCGCTGCCCCTCGCCGATGACGTGCAGGGTGACGCCGCAGGCGCGCCCGCTCGCGTCGAGCAGCAGGTCGAGGACCAGCGCGTGCTCGATGACCTCGATGCCCGGGTCGTCCTTGACCTGGTGCAGGGCCGCGATCAGTGCGCGCGAGATCTCCTTGCCGGTGGCGTCGCCACCCGCGTGGGCGATGCGGTCGCGGTGGTGCCCGCCCTCGCGGGTCAGCTTGAGCTCGCCGGCCTCGTCGAGGTCGAACTCGGCGCCGAGCGCCACGAGCTCGCGCACCCGCTGCGGCCCCTCGGTGACGAGGGCACGCACCGCGTCGACGTCGCAGATCCCGACGCCGGCGACGAGGGTGTCGTGCAGGTGCTCCTCCGGGGAGTCGGCCGGGTCGAGCGCCGCCGCGATGCCGCCCTGGGCCCACTGGGTCGAGCCCTCGGAGAGCACGGTCTTGGTGACGAGCAGCACGTGGTCGACCCGCTGGCGCAGCCGCAGGGCCGCCGTGAGCCCGGCGATGCCCGAGCCGACGACGATGACGTCGGACTGCGCGGTCCAGCCCGGCTGCGGGGCGCGCAGGCGGCCGGGGACGCGGAGTATGCCGAGCGGCTCGGTGCCGGCCGCCTCGATGCCCGCCGCCCGGGTGCCGGCCGACTCCGTGGCGGGCGCGTCGCCCGGCACGGCGCCTGCCTCAGGCGTCATGGCCGCGGTGCGTGACGGCCGAGGTGTGCAGCCCGAACCCGTCGGGCACGTCGCCGGCGTCGTGCCCGACCTCGACGATGCGGTTCTGCCGGTCGACGAAGACGACCTGCGGCTCGAACGTCCGCGCCTCGGTGTCGTCCATCGCGGCGTACGCGATGATGATGACGGTGTCGCCGGGCGAGATCAGGCGGGCCGCCGCGCCGTTGATGCAGACGATGCCCGAGCCGCGCTCCCCCTCGATCGCGTACGTGGTGAGCCGGTTGCCGTTGTCGACGTCGACGACGTCCACCTGCTCCCCGGGGAGCAGGCCCGCCGCGTCCATGAGGTCGCGGTCGATGGTGAGCGACCCGACGTAGTGCAGGTCGGCCTGCGTGACGGTGGCGCGGTGGATCTTGGCGTAGAGCATGAAGCGCTGCATGTCGGGTCCTCGGTGAGTGCCGGCCGTGGTCGCCGTCAGGCCGGTGTGGCCGAGTCGACGTCGGAGAAGACGTCGAGCGCGCCGCCACCGGGGCCGACGGAGATGGGCATGTTGTCGATGAGCCGGGTGGTGCCGACCCGTCCGGCGACCGCCAGGAGCGCCTCGCCGCGGTACCACTCGGGCACGTCCTCCAGTGTCGTCGGGTGGACCAGGACGAGGTAGTCGATGAGGGCCAGTGGTTCGCGCACGAGCACCGCCCGGGCGGCGCGGCGCACGGCCGACGGGCCCTCCGGTGCGGCAGCCGCCCCGGCCCTGAGCGCGCGGGACAGGCACAGGGCGACCTCGCGGTCGGTCTCGGTGAGGTAGGCGTTGCGGCTGCTCATGGCCAGCCCGTCGGGCTCGCGGACCGTCGGGACCGAGACGACCCGGACGGGGAAGTCGAGGTCGCGCACCATCCGCCGGATGAGCAGGAGCTGCTGGGCGTCCTTCTGCCCGAAGTAGGCGCTGTCGGCCGCCGTGAGGTGGAACAGCTTGGCGACGACGGTCAGCATCCCGTCGAAGTGCCCGGGCCGCGCCTGCCCCTCGAGGACGGTGCCGAGCGGGCCGGCCGAGATGCGCACGCCCGGGTCGCCGTCCTGGTAGACGACGTCCGGTGTGGGGGCGAAGACGAGGTCGACCCCGGCGCTGCGGCAGATCTCCATGTCGGCGTCGAAGGTCCGCGGGTAGCGGGAGAGGTCCTCCTTGGGCCCGAACTGCAGCGGGTTGAGGAAGATCGTCACGATGACGTGCGCCGCCTCCTGGCGGGCCAGGCGGATGAGGGTGGCGTGGCCGTCGTGCAGGGCACCCATCGTCATGACCACGGCGACGTCGCCGTCACCGAGCCGGGACCGGGCGGCGCGCAGCTCGTCCCGCGTCCGCGCGACCACGGGCGCGGGAAGCTCCTCGGTGGCCCGGGGTGCGGTGTCCTGGTCGGTCATGGGCGCTCCTCGTCGCGCGCGAGGATCTCCAGCAGGGGCTCCGCGGCGTGGGGTCGTAGCCGTCCGGACGCCAGGGCACGCTCGGCGGTGGCCCGCGCGAGCGCGACGTACGTCGGACGGACGTCGGGGGTCAGGGTTCGCAGCTGTCTCAGGTGCTCGGCCACCGTACCGGCGTCGCCCCGGGCCACCGGCCCGGTGAGAGCGGCGTCACCACGGCGCAGGGTGTTGTCCAGCGCCGCCTCCACGAGCGGGCCGAGCATCCGGTCGGGCGAGTCCACGCCGGCGGCCCGCAGTGCCTGCAACGCCTGGGAGACGAGGGTGACGAGGTGGTTGGCGCCGTGGGCGAGGGCCGCGTGGTACATCGGCCGGGCCGCCTCGTCGATCCACACGGGCTCGGACCCCACCTCGACGACGAGCGCCTCGGCGACCGCGCGCAGCGGCTCGGGGGCGGTGATGCCGAAGCAGCAGTCCACGAGCCGGTCGAGGTCGAGCGCGGTGCCGGTGAAGGTCATCGCCGGGTGCAGGGCCATCCCCAGGACCGCCTGTCCCGCCGGCGCGAACACCTCGAGCCCGTGCCGTCCCGAGGTGTGCACCACGAGCTGGCCCGGCCGCCAGGCCTGCGTCGCGGCCAGCCCGGCGACGAGGTCCGCGAGCGCGTCGTCGGGGACCGCCAGGACGACCAGCTCGGCCCGCCGCACCACCTCGTCCGGGGGCAGCACCGGGGCGTCGGGAAGCAGCTCGGCGGCCCGCGCGAGCGACGCCTCGCTCACGGCCGACACGGCCACGACGTGGTGGCCGGCCCGCGCCAGCGCGGCGCCGAGGACGGAGCCGACGCGGCCGGCGCCGACGACACCGACCGTCAGGCGCGCCGGGCGCTCGTCGCTGGTCACGCGGCCCAACCTATCCCCGCGGGGGCACCGTGCGGGTCCTGCCCCCGACGACGCCCGCCGGCGGCCGGACGCCCTTCGGGCCCGACGTCCGTGGCCACGGCCCTAGGTTGGGTCCGTGGTGCGGACCTGGGCGGTGGCGTGGCAGGACGCGCTCTACGGACCGGGCGGCTTCTACCGCGCCCGCGGCGGCCCGGCAGCCCACTTCACGACCGCGACCCACGGCCCCACGGGCCGCGTCCTCGCCCGGGCCCTGCTGCGGCTCGCCGACGAGCACGGGCTCACCAGCGTCGTCGACGTGGGCTGTGGGGGCGGTGAGCTGCTGCGCCACCTGTATGCCGTGAGCCGCGGCGAGCGCCCCGGGGCAGCGCCCGTGGGCCTGGCCGGCGTCGACGTGGGGCCGCGCCCGGACGGCCTGCCCCAGGACGTGCGGTGGCTGGTCTCGCCCGGCGGCCCCGCCCTGCCCGACGAGCTCGGCGACCTGCGGGACGTCCTCGTCGTCGCTCACGAGTGGCTCGACGTGGTCCCGTGCACCGTCGCGGAGGTCGACGACGGCGGCATCCTGCGCGAGCGGCTCGTGGACCCGGCGACCGGGGCCGAGTCGTGGGGCGCCCCCTTGGCCGGGGAGGAGCTGGCCTGGGCCGAGCGGCACTGGCCGGCAACGGCACCCGGCGCGCGCGTGGAGGTGGGCCTGGCCCGCGACCGCGCCTGGGCCGGGCTCCTGGGACGCGTCAGGAGCGGCCTCGTGGTGGCGGTCGACTACGGCCACACCGCCGCGACGCGACCCGCGCACGGCACGCTCACGGCATACCGCCGCGGGCACCTCGTCGACCCCGTGCCGGACGGGACCTGCGACCTCACCGCGCACGTCGCCATGGACTCCCTCGCGCACGACGAGCTCGTCGACCAGCGCACCGCGCTGGCGCGGCTCGGCGTCGACGGCCGGACGCCGCCGTTCGAGCTGGCGCGGACCGACCCGGCCGGGTACCTGCGGGTGCTGCAGGAGTCGAGTGCGGCCGCGCAGCTCACCGCGCGCGGCGGCTTCGGCGACTTCCTCTGGGCGTTCAGCCGGCGGGGCTGACGACCAGTCGCTCGAACCCGCGCAGCACGAACGTCGGGCGCTGCACCGCCTCGACGAGCTCGAGCCGCGGGTGCCGGGCCAGCAGCGTGCGCAGCGAGATCGCGAGCTCGAGCCGGGCGAGCGGTGCCCCGATGCAGAAGTGGATGCCCGCGCCGAACGCCAGGTGCGGGTTCGGGTCGCGCGTGGGGTCGAACCGGTCGGGGTCGGCGAAGACCTCCGGGTCGCGGTTGGCGGCACCGAGCAGCGCCGCCACCTTCTCGCCGGGCTCGAGGTCGACGCCCGCGACGGACGCCTGCTCCTTGGCCGTCCGCTCGAACAGGTGCAGCGGGCTGTCGTGCCGCAGGAACTCCTCGACGAGGCGCTCGACCGCGGCGTGGTCGCGGGGGTCGACCTGCGGCCGGTCGGGTGCGGTCAGCCACGAGTGCAGGCCGTTGCCGAAGCCGTTGACGCTCGCCTCGTGACCGGCGTTGAGCAGCAGCACCGCGGTCGCCACGAGCTCATGGGCGGACAGCCGGTCCGAGCCGTCACGCGCCTGGACGAGGTCGGTGAGCAGGTCCTCCCCGGGCGCCTGGGCGCGCTCGGTCGCGAGCTCCTCGACGTAGGCCGCGAACGCCGCGGCCGCGTCGCGCGCCGCCTGCTCCTCGGCCGGCGTCCGGTCGACCTCGTACATGCGCACGATCGCCTGCGACCACGGCCGCAGGTGGTGCCGGTCGGCCTCGGGCACGCCGAGCAGCTCGGCGATGACGAGCACCGGCAGCGGCTCGGCATACTCCTCGATCACGTCGAACGGCCCGCTCTCCGGGAGCTGCGCGAGCAGCCCGGCGGCGAGCTCCTCGATGCGCGGCGCGAGCCGCTGCACGTGGCCGCGGCCGAAGGCGCCGGCCACGAGGCGGCGCAGGCGCGTGTGCTTGGGCGGCTCGCTGTCGAGGATCGAGTCGGCGTGCAGCCAGTTGAAGGTGCCCCAGTCGGCCTCGGGCGTGCGCGGGCCGAAGACACGGCCGAGCCGCCGGTCGCGCAGCACCGCCCCGGCCTCGGCGTGGCCGGTCGCGAGCCACGTGCCCATCCGGCTGTGCCAGGCGATCGGCGCCCGCTCGCGCAGGGCGGCCATCGCGGGGTAGGGGTTCGCGACCACGGCGGGGTCACCGAGGTCGAGCAGGTCGGCGGCGTCGAACGAGGACTTCGTGGGCACGGGAGCAGCCTGCCCCAGGAGGTCCGGCGCTGTCAGGCGGGTCCCCCGGGCGCCCGTCCGGGGCAGCGACCCGGCGCCGAGGCTGCCACCTGCCCGGTTTGGGCCCCGGGCCCGGTCCACGGCACACTGATCGCTGCTGAACCTCGAAAGGACCCCTGTCCCCATGACCTTCCAGCACCCTGCCCGCGCGGCCGTGGGCCTCACCGCCGCGGGCGCCGCGCTCGTCCTCGCCGGCTGCGGCGGCACCCCGAAGTCCGCGGACGTCACGGTGACCGTCACGCCGACCGTGACCGCCACGGGCGCCCCCGGCCAGGCGCCCGCCCCCAGCGCGACCAGCGACGTCAAGGGCCGCGCCTTCGACTACGGCACCGTCCGCAAGGTCTCGACCATCGCCGGCACCACGGTCATCGTGCTCGACCGCTGGACCTGGAAGGGCCTCGACGACGCCAAGCTCGCCCAGCAGGGCGTGCCCACCGGTCCCTTCACGGGGCCGGTGCCGTACGAGAACCAGAACGACAAGCTCGTCTACTCCATCCCGGTCGTCGCCGGTGCGCGGATCCTCGTCCACCACTGCGTGGCCAAGGACCAGCCCCTGCAGACCAAGTCGGCCGACGCCGCCGCGCTCGCCGCCCTGCCGGACCGCGAGAACACCGTGCTGGTCAAGCTCGACGACCAGGGGCGCATGGTCGCCGCGGACAACATCCCCGGCTGCCCCGGCTAGCAATCCCGGGCTGGCACCCCCCGCGGCGGGCTAGCCTGCAGGTCATGAGCACCACCGGCGACCAGCGCGAGCTCACCGTCGGCATGGGGGCGGGTGGCCTGGCCACCGCCGACATGGTGCTCAACATCGGCCCGCAGCACCCGGCGACCCACGGGGTGCTGCGGCTGCGGATCGTCGTCGACGGCGAGCGCATCGTCAGCGCCGACCCGATCGTCGGCTACATGCACCGCGGGGCCGAGAAGCTGTTCGAGGTCCGCGACTACCGCCAGATCGTCGTGCTGGCCAACCGGCACGACTGGCTGTCGGCCTTCGCCAACGAGCTCGGTGTCGTGCTCGGCGTCGAGCGGATGCTCGGCATGGAGGTGCCCGAGCGCGCGGTCTGGGCGCGCACGCTGCTCGCCGAGCTCAACAGGGTGCTCAACCACCTCATGTTCCTCGGCTCCTACCCGCTCGAGCTCGGCGCCATCACCCCGATCTTCTACGCGTTCCGCGAGCGCGAGGAGCTGCAGGCCGTCATGGAGGAGGCGTCCGGCGGCCGGATGCACTACATGTTCAACCGCGTCGGCGGCCTCAAGGAGGACCTGCCCGCCGGCTGGCTGGACCGGGTCGACCGGGCCGTGGCCGCGGTGCGGCGCCGCCTGCCCGACCTCGAGTCGATGCTCGTCGGCAACGAGATCCTCGAGGCGCGCACGCGCGGGGTGGGCGTCCTCACGCCCGGGACCATCGCGGCATACGGCGTCTCGGGGCCGATCGCGCGGGCGTCCGGCGTCGACGTGGACCTGCGCCGTGACGAGCCCTACCTGGCGTATGCCGAGCTGTTCGCCGAAGGCGGGCCCGGCCGGGTCGTGACGCGCACCGACGGCGACTGCCTGGCGCGGCTGGAGGTGCTGCTCGAGCAGGTGCACGTCAGCCTCGACCTCGCCGAGGCCTGCCTGGACCGGCTGCGGTCGCTGCCCCGCGGGCCGGTCAACGTCCGGCTGCCGAAGGTGCTCAAGGTCCCCGAGGGCGACCTCTACACCGCCACCGAGAACCCGCTCGGCTTCAACGGGTACTACCTGGTGTCGCGTGGGGAGAAGACGCCGTGGCGGCTCAAGCTGCGCTCGGCGTCGTTCAACAACGTGTCGGTGCTCGGCGAGGTGCTGCCCGGCAACCTCGTCTCGGACATGGTCGCCATCCTGGGCTCGATGTTCTTCGTCGTCGGCGACGTCGACAAGTAGCTCCTGCCGCCTCCTCGGCGCACTCCGGGCGGGGGTGAGCCGCTCAGCCGTCGCCGCGGCCCTCGCGCCGGGGCGGCTCGCCACCGTCGTCGATGCGGCACATCCGCTGCGTCAGCATGCCCGCGACCGCGAGCAGGGCGGCGGCCAGGCAGACCGTCAGCAGCCGCCACAACGCGTCGCGGTAGCCGGGCAGGTCGATGTCGGCGACCGCGTGCGGGACCAGGCCGGCGTACCAGCCCAGGACGGCCGAACCGGTGAGCCCCGCGGCCTGGGCCAGGACGAGCGTCCTCGCGGCGCGGATCGGGCTGAGCGGCTTGGTGGCCCGGCCACGCAGGAAGCGGCGCACGGGCAGGCCCGCTGCCAGGACGAGGACCGCCATCAGGACCAGCAGCACGGCCGAGACCCACGACGGGGGGGACAGGAGGTGCCCGCGCCCGAGGTAGACCCGCCACCCCACGAACGACGCGAGCCCGACGACGAGCGCGATCGCCACGAGCTGCGACCAGCGCAGGCCCGTGCCCGAGTTCACCACGGGCCCTCCAGGAGGTCGACGTCGGGCCCCGGGCGCACGCCGGAGGTGTCGAGGCCGGCGACGACGTCCCCCACGCGGCGTACCTGCCCGTCGACGCGCAGGACCGCCTCGGGGTCGGCCTGTAGCCACGGCACGAGCACGAAGGCCCGCTCGTGGGCCCGGGGGTGCGGCAGGGTCAGGGTGGCGGTGTCCATGACCACGTCGGTGTCGAACACCGGGTCGCCGTACTGCACGAGGTCGAGGTCGAGCGTCCGCGGCCCCCACCGCACCTCGCGGGTGCGCCCGTGCTCGCGCTCGATGTCGTGCAGCCCGGCCAGCAGGCTGGACGGCGCGAGGTGTGTGGTGCCCGTGACGACGGCGTTCAGGTATGCCGGCTGCTCCGGGCCGCCGACGGGGTCCGTCTCGACGAGCCGCGAGACGGCCGTGACGTCGAGCAGGCCGTGCAGCGCGACCGCGGCGTCCTGGAGCGTCTCCACCGAGTCGCCGACGTTGGAGCCGAGGGCCACCACGACGGGGGTGCACCGTTCCCGGCTGACGACCACCTGCACGTCGCTGAACGGCACGCCCACCGGCGCCTCCGGCTTGTGCACCGTGACCTCGACGGCCTCGACGAGCGGGCGGGCCAGGACGCGGTCGGCGATGCGGGCCGCCAGCGCCTCGATGAGGTCCAGCGGCTCGCCCTCGACGAGCGCCACGACGTCGGCCGCGACCTCGGCGTAGTTCACCGTGTCGGCGAGGTCGTCACTCGACCCGGCGGGCGCGAGGTCGACGTCCATCGTCACGTCGACGACGAAGACCTGGCCGTCGCGCTTCTCGAAGTCGAGGACCCCGTGGTGCCCGCGCGCGGAGATCCCCTTGAGGACGATCTGGTCGCTCATCGGGGTCCCCGCGAGGTGGCGCAGCGACGAAGGAGCGGAGGACGTCGCGGGGTGATGTTCATCGTGCCTCCTCGACGGCCCGGGCGACGCGCATCGCGTCGAGGGTGGACGGCACGTGGTGGACGCGCACCCCCCACGCGCCGAGCCGGGCAGCGTGCATGGACGTGGCGGCGGTCGCCACGTCGCGGTCCAGCGGTTCGCGCGGCGCGCCGCCCTCGGGCACGCCCAGCCGGCCCAGGAACGCCTTGCGCGACGTGCCGACGAGCACGGGGTGGCCCAGGCCGAGCAGCTCCTCGAGCCGCGCCAGCAGGGTCCAGTTGTGCCCTGCGAGCTTGGCGAACCCGAAGCCCGGGTCGAGGACCAGCCGGTCCTCGCGCACCCCCTGCGCGGTGAGGGCGTCGACCCGGGCGAGCAGCTCGTCCCGGACCTCCCCCACCACGTCGTCGTAGGCGGCGCGCGACTGCATGTCGGCGCTGTGGCCGCGCCAGTGCATGACCACGAAGGGCGCGCCGGCGTCCGCGACCACGGATGCCATGCCGTCGTCCGCGAGACCGCCGCTGACGTCGTTGACCAGGGCCGCGCCGGCCCCGAGCGCCGCGGCCGCGACCTCGGCCCGCATGGTGTCGACCGAGACGACGGCCCCGTCCGCGGCGAGCGCGCGCACGACGGGCAGCACGCGTCGCAGCTCCTCCTCGACCGAGGGGCGCTGCGCGCCGGGCCTCGTCGACTCGCCGCCGACGTCGAGGACGTCGGCACCCTGCGCGAGGAGCTCGTGCCCGTGCGCGATGGCCGCATCCGGCTCGAACCACTGGCCGCCGTCGCTGAAGGAGTCGGGGGTGACGTTCACGACGCCCATCACGACGGGCAGGCCGTCGGGCCGCCGCAGCGGCCAGTCCCCGCGCGCCGGGCTCACCTGGCCCCCACGGCCTCACGGGCACCGTTGAGGCGCCCGAGCCGGGGCCAGACGAGGAACGCCTCTGCCTCCAGCGAGGCCAGCGCCACGCGGGGCAGGTCGCCCGCGGCGGGGTAGACGAGGAACCGGGGCTGCCACTGGGGCTGGAACTTGGCGTTGAACCGGTACAGGCTCTCGATCTGCAGCCAGCGCGAGGCGAACAGCAGCACCCGCCGCCACATCCGCAGGACCGGTCCGGCGCCGAGCCGCTCGCCCCGCTCGAGGGCCGAGCGGAAGGCGGCGAAGTTGAGCGACACCCGCCGCACACCGAGCTCGGGTGCCCGCTGCAGGGCGGTGGCGATCATGAGCTCGTTGACGCCGGCCTCCGCGGTCGAGTCCCGCCGCATGACGTCGAGGGACATGCCGTCGTCGCCCCAGGGCACGAACTGCAGGAAGGCGCGCACGACCCCGTCGTGCCGCGCCGTCACGAAGACGCACTCGGGGTCGGCCACCGGGTCGACGAGCCGGCCGAGGGCCATCGAGAAGCCGCGCTCGGTGTCCGAGGAGCGCCACGCCGAGGCATCCTTCATCGCCTCGTCTCGCACCCCCGGGTCGACGTCGCGCACGCGGGTGACGTCCACGGAGTACCCGGCGCGCTCGATCCGGCCCACCATCTGGCGCACGTTGCGCATGGGCCGGCCCTGCAGGGTGAACGTCGTCGTGTCGACCACGGCCTCGTCGCCGAGCTCGAGCGCGGTGAAGCCGGTCTCGCGGACCCACACGGTGCCGGCCTGCTCCGAGCAGCCCAGGACGGCGGGGGTCCACGCGTGGTTGCGCGCCTCCTCGAGGAACGCCTCGATCGCGCCCGGCCAGGCCTCCGGGTCGCCGAGCGGGTCACCGCTGGCGAGCATGACGCCGCTGACGACGCGATAGGCGACCGCGGCCTTGCCGGTCGGGGACCACACGACGGACTTGTCGCGCCGGGTGTTGAAGTACGCGAGGGAATCGGCGTGGCGCTGCATGAGCATGCGCAGGCGCTCGTCGTCGTCGTCGGTCAGCTCCGGGCGCGGTTCCGCAGGCCGGAGCGCGAGGTAGGTCGTCGTGAACGCCGTCATGAGGCCGAGCCCGAGCAGCAGCGAGCCCACGATGTCCTCGGCCCGGGAGTGGGTGAACTGCAGGGGCCCGCTCACGCCCACGGCGCCGTAGAGCAGCTCACGGACCAGGTCGCCGAAGGAGGGGAAGCCACCGACGATGTGGCGGCGGTTCATCCAGATCGCGGCGGTCCCGGCCAGGAACGACCCGGTGCCGAGCACGAGGAACGCGCGCACGGCCCGCCACCGGGTGCTGGGGTCGCCGAGGGCGTAGAACTCGCGGCGGTTGCGCACGAGGAGCGCGACCGCCCCCAGCGAGACGAGGGTCGACAGCGGCTCGACCTTGGCCGCGTGCAGCACCACGGAGACCCCGAGGAGCGCGACCGCGGCGCGCCAGGCCCGCCGCTTGCGGCGCTTGAGCGAGTGGCCCAGGACGAACAGCAGGACGCCGGCCACCACGGTCGCGGCGGCGGCGGCGTCGGACAGGGCGCCGGGGAGCACCTCGGTCAGCTCGAGCAGGCGGTGCCGCCAGCTGTGCAGCAGACCCGTCAGCAGGTCGAGCAGGCCGATGAGGTAGGTGAGGTTGCCCAGGAGGGCCGGCGCCTTGCTGGGCAACAGGATGCCGGGGAGCCGGGGGGTGGTGGTGCGGGTGCTCTCGCGACCGCTCACCGCTTGCCCCCGAGCAGCAGCGACATCGCCTCTGCCCGCGTGGCGGGGTTGCGCAGCTGGCCACGCACGGCGGAGGTTATGGTGCGGGACCCGGGCTTGCGGATGCCGCGCATCGACATGCACAGGTGCTCGCACTCGACGACGACGATCACACCCTGCGCCCCGAGGTGGGTGACGAGGGCGTCGGCGACCTGGGTGGTGAGCCGCTCCTGCACCTGCGGGCGCCGGGCGTACATCTCCACGAGGCGCGCCAGCTTGGACAGGCCCGTGACGCGGCCGTCCCGGGCCGGGATGTACCCGACGTGGGCGACCCCGTGGAACGGCACGAGGTGGTGCTCGCACATCGAGTACACCTCGATGTCGCGCACGAGGATCATCTCCTCGTGCTCGATCTCGAAGGTCTTGCTCAGCACCTCCGCCGGGTCGAGGGCGAGTCCGGCGAAGAACTCGCCGTACGCGCGCGCGACCCGGGCGGGGGTCTCGAGGAGGCCCTCGCGGTCCGGGTCCTCACCGATGGCGATGAGCAGCTCGCGGACCGCGGCCTCGGCACGGGCCTGGTCGACCACGTGCCGTGGCGTGTCTGGGGACATCGGGCCGGCGCCTCAGTGCTGCCCGCGACCCGGGTCGACCGGGTCGCTGCCGGGCGTCTCGATGACCTGGGTGGGTGGGTGCTCCTCGGTCGACTTCACCGCACCGGCCTCGGCCGCGCGGTCGATGGCCACGGCGGTGTGCCGGTCGGTGCCCGCGGACTCCAGCCCGCCGCTGCCGTTCTGCGCGGCCCGCTCGGCGGGGGTCAGCACCGGCGGCTGGTCGGACAGGAACCGGGTCTCGCTGGACATCCAGGTCGGGCGCAGCGGGCGCTTGCGCACCGGCGAGAACAGCTCGGCGAGCTCCTTGGCGTTGAGCGTCTCGTGCTCGAGCAGCTCGAGCACGAGGTGGTCGAGGATGTCGCGGTTGTCGTTGATGACGTGCCACGCCTCGTCGTGCGCGTTCTCGATGAGCTTGCGCACCTCCTCGTCGACGACGCTGGCGATCTCCTCGGAGTAGTCGCGCTCGTGGCCCATGTCGCGGCCGAGGAAGACCTCGCCCTGGCTCTGGCCGAGCTTGATCGCGCCGATCCGCTCGCTCATGCCGTACTCGGTGACCATCTTGCGGGCCATGCCGGTGGCCTTCTCGATGTCGTTCGCCGCACCGGTGGTCGGGTCGTGGAAGACGACCTCCTCGGCGACGCGGCCGCCGAGGGCGTACGCGAGCTGGTCGAGGATCTCGTTGCGGGTGGTGGAGTACTTGTCGTCGGTCGGCATGACCATCGTGTACCCGAGCGCGCGGCCGCGGGGCAGGATCGTCACCTTGGTGACCGGGTCGAGGTGGTTCATGGCCGCCGCGACGAGGGCGTGGCCACCCTCGTGGTACGCCGTGATCTTGCGCTCCTTGGCGGACATGATCCGGGTGCGCTTCTGGGGACCGGCGATGACGCGGTCGATGGCCTCGTCCAGGGCGTGGTCGTCGATGAGCTTCTTGTCGCTGCGGGCCGTGAGCAGGGCGGCCTCGTTGAGGACGTTGGCGAGGTCGGCACCGGTGAAGCCGGGGGTGCGCCGGGCGACGGCGAGCAGGTCGACGCCGCTGGCCATCGGCTTGCCCTGGGCGTGCACCTCGAGGATGCGGTGGCGGCCGATCATGTCGGGCGCCTCCACCGCGATCTGGCGGTCGAAGCGGCCCGGGCGCAGCAGCGCCGGGTCGAGGATGTCGGGCCGGTTGGTCGCCGCGATGAGGATGACGTTGGTCTTGACGTCGAAGCCGTCCATCTCGACGAGCAGCTGGTTGAGCGTCTGCTCGCGCTCGTCGTGGCCGCCGCCAAGGCCGGCACCGCGGTGGCGGCCGACGGCGTCGATCTCGTCGACGAAGACGATGGCAGGGGCGTTGGCCTTGGCCTGCTCGAACAGGTCGCGGACGCGCGAGGCGCCGACACCGACGAACATCTCGACGAAGTCCGAGCCGGAGATCGAGTAGAACGGGACGCCGGCCTCACCCGCGACCGCGCGGGCCAGCAGGGTCTTGCCGGTGCCGGGGGGACCGTAGAGCAGGACGCCCTTGGGGATCTTGGCTCCGACCGCGAGGAACTTGGCGGGCTCGGAGAGGAACTCCTTGATCTCGTGCAGCTCCTCGACCGCCTCGTCGACACCCGCGACGTCGGCGAAGGTGACCTTGGGCGTGTCCTTGGTCGCGAGCTTGGCGCGGGACTTGCCGAACTGCATGACGCGCGAGCCGCCGCCCTGCATCTGGTTCATGAGGAACCAGAAGATGGCCAGCAGGATGATGATCGGCAGCAGGGACCCGAGCAGGGCCAGGACCGGGTTGGTGTCCTTGATCTGCTGGTCGACGCCGCCGGGCGGCGGGTTGTCCTTGAGGAGCTGGATGAGGCCGGGGCCGGCGGCGTCCACGTACTGGGTGCGGACCTTGGTCGCGTCCTTGACGTTCTTGCCGTCCGAGTACGTCTGACCCTTCTTGAGGTCGATGTCGACGACCTCGTTGTTGGTGACGACGACGCGCTCGACCTTCTTGTCGGAGATGAGCTGCTGCGCGGCCGAGGTGTCGATCCGGGTGTAGCCACCGGAGTCGCTGAAGCTGAACACCGTCAGGGTGATCGCGACGACGGCCACGACCCAGAACAACGGGGCTCGAAGGATGCGCTTGAAGTCCATGTGTGTAGCGGGGCCGGCGGCCCCGTGCCTCCTGCTCGGTCACGCTTCGTGCCGTCACCCTGCTGGGCGCGGCGTCACCACGACGGTACTACGCGGTACCTCCGTGGTTCGTGCTGGTCAACGAGCCGGATGGCGGAGGTGTTCCGACGTCCGGCACGGGTCCTCGGTGCGTTCGCCTCAGGCGTACACGTGCGGGGCGAGGGTGCCCACGACCCGCAGGTTGCGGTACTGCTCGGCGTAGTCGAGGCCGTAGCCGACGACGAACTCGTTGGGGATGTCGAAGCCGACCCACTTGACGTCGATCTCGACCTTGGCCGCCTCGGGCTTGCGCAGCAGCGTGCAGATCTCCACCGAGGCCGGCGAGCGCGACTCGAGGTTCGAGCGGATCCAGGACAGGGTCAGGCCCGAGTCGACGATGTCCTCGACGATGAGGACGTGCTTGCCCGAGATGTCGGTGTCGAGGTCCTTGAGGATCCTCACGACGCCGGAGGACTTGGTGCCCGAGCCGTAGGACGAGACGGCCATCCAGTCCACGGGCGCGGTCCCCGGGAGCGCGCGGGACAGGTCGGCCATCACCATGACGGCGCCCTTGAGCACGCCCACGAGGAGCAGGTCCTTGCCCTGGTACTCGGCCCAGATCTCGGCCGCCAGCTCCTCGAGCCGGGCCTGGATCTCCTCCTCGGTGATGAGGACCTTCTCCAGATCTGCTCCCATGTGGGCAGCGTCCACGGCTCTTCTCCTGGGGTGTCAGCGACGCGGGTGTCGTGCGGGATGTCGTGCGGGGATGCCCGCCCTATTCAACCGGAGCCGGTGCGGCGATGGATACCCGACCACCGGATCGGGTGACCTGCAGCGGGCCCGGTGCGCTCACCGGGCCCTGCCCGTGCCAGTCCGTGAGCAGGGCGTCGCACGCGTCGGTGTGCCGGCTGCCGAGCTGGCCCCCGGGCGCACCGGCGGCCAGGAGCAGGCGCCGCCACACCCGGGTGCGGACCGGCCGCGCGAGCGCGGCGAGCGCGGCGACGTCCCAGGGGCCGGGGCCCAGCCGCGCCACCGCCTCGTCAGCGAGGCCGTCGAGCAGGTCGGCGTCCTCGCGCAGCTGGTCGGCCGAGCGCGCCAGGGCGGCGGCCACCCCGGGGCCCAGGTCGCGCTCGAGGTCCACGAGGGCGCGCCGGGCGCGCACGCGGGTGTATGCCGGGTCGTCGTTCATCGGGTCGTCCCACCACGCCAGCCCCTCGGCCCGGCAGGACGCCCGGGTCTGCTCGCGGGTGACGCCCAGGAGGGGACGGCGCAGGAGGCCGCGGGCACGCGGCATACCGGCGAGGGAGCGGGCGCCGGCGCCCCGGGTGAGCCCGAGGAGCACCTGCTCCGCCTGGTCGTCCAGCGTGTGGCCGAGGAGCACCAGCCGGGCGCCGTCGCGGGCTGCGGCGCCGGCCAGGGCGTCGTGGCGAGCGGCGCGGGCGGCGGCCTCCACACCCTCGCGGCCTCGGGGGACGTCCACCCGCACCCGGGAGACGGGGGCGAGGCCGAGCCCGTCACAGGCCGCCGCGGCCCGGCCGGCCACCTCGGCGGAGCCGGGCTGCAGCCCGTGGTCGACGACGACCGCTCCCCCACGCACCCCCAGCCTCGGCGCCTCGAACGCGAGCGCCGCGGCGAGGGCGAGGGAGTCGGCCCCGCCGCTCACGGCGGCGAGCACGACGTCGCCCGGGTCGCACTCGGCCAGCACCCCGCGCACGGCGACGCGGACCGCGGCGGTGGCGGGGTGGGGGCCGCTCACGACCGGGTCAGGCGTGGACGCGGGCGACCCACGCGGCGGGCTCGTCGATCTCCTCGGGCCGCGGCAGCGTCTCGGGCGAGTCCCAGATGCGGTTGAAGCCCTCGACCCCGACCGTGTCGACGACGCCGCGCACGAACGTCGCACCGTCGCGGTACTGGCGCATCTTGGCCTCGAGGCCGAGCAGGCGGCGCAGCAACCGGTCGAGGGCACCGGCGCCCTTGCGCCGGGTGTCGAAGCGGCTGCGGATGTGGGCGACCGAGGGGATGACCTGGGGGCCGACCTCGTCCATGACGACGTCGGCGTGGCCCTCGAGCAGGGACATCACGGCGGTGACCTCGGCCAGCGCGCGGCGCTGCTCGGGGGTGGCGACGAGGTCGACGAGGCCCGTACCGCCGGCGCGGACGGCGTCGGGCAGCGACGTGGCAAGCCTCGAGAGGGTCTCCTGGAGGGACTCGGGGTCGGGCACGAGGTCGACGGCCAGCGAGCGCACCCGCTCCACCATGTGGTCGCGCAGCCACGGCACGGCGGTGAACTGCACGCGGTGGGTCTCCTCGTGCATGCAGACCCAGAGCCGGAAGTCGTGCGGGTCGAGGCCGAGCTCGCGCTCGACCTGGACGATGTTGGGGGCGACGAGCATGAGCGCGGGGGTGCCGTCGGGCGCGAGGTCGTACTGGCCGAGGACCTTGCCGGCCATGAAGGCGAGCAGCGCGCCCGCCTCGCCCCCGCTGACCTTGCCCGTGATGGCGCGGGCGGCCTCCCCGGGGGTGCGTCTCTGCGACGCGGCGAGCTTGGTCATCACCGGGTCCATGAGCGCCGCCATGGAGTCGGCGTTGAGGCTGATCCACGTGGCGCGGTCGACCACGACCGGAGCGGGGGCGTCGCCGGGGGCGTGCAGCCGCGCGGTCTCGGCCACGGGACCCTGCGCGCGTGCCGCGCTGGCGCGCACCGAGGCGACGACGTCCGCCGCCTCGCCGGGCGTGACCCGGGGGCCTGCGGCCACGAGCCGCCGACCGGTCGCCTTCGCGAACTCCCAGTCGACGTACCGCGTCGTCGGTGTCTGCACGCTCATCCCCTCACCGTAGTCGTGGGTGCTCGGCCCGGCCCGTGCGCTCCGGGACACGGGGTCGGCGACCCGGTCAGCGACAGCCGCAGGTGGCGAGCCGTGCCACGAAGCGGTCCAACGCGCCCCGCGCCTCCAGCGTTCCGACGCCCGGGCGCAGCCCGTCGGCGAGCACGACGTACGACAGCACCCTGCCGTCGGCGTCGATCACCGTGCCGGCGATCGCGCTGGCCCCGGTGAGCGTCCCGGTCTTGGCCCGGGCCAGGCCGGCGACCACGTGCGTCGTCCTCGTCGTGAACCGGTCGTGCAGGGTGCCGCTGAGCCCCGCCACGGGCAGCTGGGCGACGACGTCCTGCATCCCCGGCACCGAGCCGTCGGCGCCACGCTGAAGGACGTCGGAGATCACCCGGGGAGGGATCGCCTGGCCCGAGGTGAGGCCGCAGGTGTCCTTGAGCACCGCACCCGTGAGGTCGACCCCGAGGTCCGCGACGGTCCTGCGGACGAAGTCGACGGCCGCGGCGAAGGTCGCAGGGCGGCCCGCCTTGACCGCCGCCTGGCGGGCGAGGCCCTCGGTGAGGGCGTTGTCGCTGTCGCCGAGGGCGAGCGCCAGGACGTCGCCGATGGGGGCCGACTCGACCCGGGCCAGCTCACCGGCGCCCGCGGGCACCGGCGTGGACCAGGTCGACTCGGGGGCCAGCGTGGCCGTGAGGCCGACCTTCGCCAGGGCCGCGACGAACGCCGCGGCGGTCGCTGCCTCCGGGTCCCTCGGCGCGGGCTTGTACGGGACGGCGCGCTGGCCGGCGAGGCCGATCATGCTGACGCCACCGGTGAACCCGGCGTCGATGTCCGCCCGGCTCCACCCGGGCGCCCACCGGTCACCGTGGGCGTAGGACGTGTCGAGGCGCAGGGTGACGCTCGTGGTGCCGCTGGGCTGGAGGGCCGCGGCCACCTGTTCGGCGAGGTCCGCGAGGCCGGCCCGCCCCTCCACCGCTGCCGGGTTGCCCTTGCCCGGGGCCAGCATGGTGTCGCCCCCGGCGACCAGCACCAGGTCGTGCGGCGACGGGCCCTGCACGACGCGCGTGGTCATCGTCGCCCGGGTGTCCAAGGTGGTGGAGACCGCGAGGGCCGTGAGCAGCTTGGCCGTCGAGGCAGGGACCCGGGCCCGGTCCGCGTCTGCGGCGTACAGTGTCTGGCCGGTGAAGGCGTCACGGACGACGACACCGGGCCGGCCGCCCAGTCCCGGGTCGGCCACGTCTGCCGCGAGGGTGCGCGCGACACCGGTCGCGGCGGGGATGGGCGCGTCGGCCGAGACCGGGGGCAGCGGCTGGGCCGCCGCGTCGACGGTCGGGATCGTGACCGTGGGGCCGGTCGGGGCCGTGGTCGTGGGGGTGGGCGCCGGGGCGGGCCGGGCGAGGGTGAGCACGCCGGGCACGACGTCGAGGACGTCGAGGGTCGCGTAGCCCAGGAGCAGGACGAGCACCGCCGCGACGACTGCCAGGACCCGCCGCACTCGACCCCCTTGGATCTCGACTTGCACCATGCGGAACACTTGTCCGCGAGCCTAGGTCATCCACCTGGCGGCACAGAGGAAAGGGGCCAGCGTCGTGGAGTTCGACGTCACCATCGAGATCCCGCAGGGAGCTCGCAACAAGTACGAGGTCGACCACGCGACGGGCCGCATCCGCCTGGACCGGCTGCTGTTCACGTCCACCCGCTACCCGGCCGACTACGGGTACGTCGAGGACTCCCTCGGGGAGGACGGCGACCCGCTGGACGCCCTGGTGCTCCTCGAGGAGCCCACGTGGCCGGGCTGCCTCGTGCGCGCCAGGCCGATCGGCATGTTCCACATGCGTGACGAGGCCGGCGGCGACGACAAGATCCTGTGCGTCCCGGCCGGCGACCCCCGCCAGGCGCACATCACCGAGCTCGAGCACATCAACGAGTTCGACCGCCTGGAGATCCAGCACTTCTTCGAGACCTACAAGGACCTCGAGCCGGGCAAGTCGGTCGAGGGCGCGCACTGGGCCGGCCGCAAGGCCGCGGAGCAGTGCGTCCGCGAGGCCGCGAAGCGCGCGACCGACGCCGGCTTCACCACGGCCCGCTGGACCCTGCCCGGCCACACCGCCCAGAGCGAGGCCCGCCCCGTCAGCGACTGAGGGGCCCGCCTGCGCGGCAGGGCCGCACACAGCACGGGACCCCCGGACGACGTCGAGTCGTCCGGGGGTCCCGTGCTGTGTGCCGTGACGGCGCCGATCAGGGGCGCCCACCGTAGGGCAGCAGGTCGCTGCGGTAGATGGAGGCGTACCGGACGACCGCGCCGGTGTGCGGGGCCTCGATCATCTGGCCGTTGCCGACGTAGAGCCCGACGTGGTGGCTGCTGGGGCCGTCGGAGCCGTAGAAGACGAGGTCGCCGGGCTGCAGGTCGCTGATCGCGACGCGGGAGGTCTCCGCCCACTGGGCACCGGTGTAGTGGGCCAGGTAGACCCCCGCCTGGGCCCAGGCCATCGAGGTCAGGCCGGAGCAGTCGAACGCGTCCGGGCCGGCGGCACCCCAGCCGTAGGGCTTGCCGAGCTGGGCCTGCGCGTAGGCGATGACCGCGCCGACGCCACCGCTGCTCGGCGGCGGGGGCGGGGGCGGCGGGTCGGCCGGCTGCGGCGCAGGGGACGGCGTGGGCCGGGCCTGCTGCTGTGCCGCCAGCTGGTCGGCCGCCTGCTGGGCTGCCTGCGCAGCGGCCTTCTGCCGGGCTGCCTCCTGCGCGGCGCGCTGGGCGGCGGCCTCGGCCGCTGCACGGGCCGCGGCGTCGCGGGCCTGCTGGGCGCGCTGGGCCGCCAGGCGCGCCTGCTCGGCGGCTGCGGCGGCCGCGGCGCGGGCGGCGGCCGCGGCGGCGAGGCCCTGCTGGCGCTGCTGCTCGAGGGCCACCGAGGTCTTGCGGAGGGTGGCGAGCTGGACGGTGAGCGACTGCTGCTCCCGCTGGATGCTCGCGGCCTCGGCGGTCGCCTGGTCGGCGCGGGCCTGCGCCTCGTCGCGGGCCTGCTGCGCGGCTGCTGCGGCCGTTGCCTGCTGGTCGCGGGCGGTGGCCGCCTGCTCCCGCATCATCCGCGCGACGAGCGAGGTGGCCGAGGCCACCTGGAGGGCTCGGCTGCGCGAGTCGCTCACGGCCTGGATGGCGGTGGCCCGGTCGACCAGGTCCTGCGGGCCGGTGCTGGACAGGTAGGCGTCGAGCTCGCCGAGGTTGCCGCCCGACTGGTAGACGGTGGAGGCGTAGCGACGCACCTCCAGGCTGGCGGCGTCGGCCTGGGCCTGGGCGGCGGCGGCGCGCTTGGCGGCCGCGTTCGCCTCGGCCGTCGCCTGGTCGAGGGCGAGCCGGGCGCCGTTGTAGGCCTCGTCGGCGGCGCTCGCGTCGTCCTGCACCTGGCTGAGCCGGGCGCTGGCGGCGGCGTACTTGGCGTCGAGGGCGGCGACCTGGGCGGCGGTGCTGGACACCTTCGCCTTGGCCTGGTCGACCTGGGACTTCGACGGGAACACGGGACCGGGGTCGGCACTGGCCGTCCAGGCGGTGCCGAGACCGAGGGCGCCGACCAGGGACATCGCGGCGCCCACGCGCAGTGCGCGTCGGGGGGAGGTGGTGCCTGCCACGGGGAGATGCCTCTCTCGTCACGGTGCTTCACTGGGGTCAGCCGGACGAGACTACGACCGCCTTTTCACTCCGAACCCACTCGTCACACGAATCCCACGTCTTTCGGCCCCTGCGGCGAAATGACATCCGTGCAACTCGGCGAATGACAACGATGTTTTTCAGCAGGTGGACCGGGTCCTTCGGACACGTGTCCAGCGACCGTCACGAATTGGTCACGAAATCGGCGTTTACGCAGGTGGGAGGCCCTGATCGACCGGCTGGACCGGCTTCCCCGCCCGCAGCGCGGCATACGCCTGGGGGTCGCTGTCGAGCAGGTGGCGCCTGGCGCGCCGCCGGTACCGCAGGATCTGGGCGACGCCGATCCCCCACACGAGGTACTGCACGGCCATCGCCGCGCGGAAGGTGTCGACGGTGTACGTCCCCGGGCCGCCCGGTGCGACGCGGTCGAGCACGATGCCGATGAGGGTCACGGTCGACAGCGACGCGAGGAACCCGCCGACGTTGACGATGCCGGTGGCGCTGCCCAGCCGGGTGGGCGGGTTGAAGGTGCGGGCGAGGTCGAAGCCGACCAGCGACCCCGGTCCCCCGACGGCCGTCACGACGACGAGCAGCACCAGCAGCGGCAGCGGAGCGCGGCCCGGCCACAGGAGCACGACCGCCCACACGGTCATGATGACCAGCACGATGCCGAGGATCAGGGTCGAGCGGGAGAACGGGTACCGCGTGACGAAGCCACCGATGAGCGGGCTGGTGACGACCGTGGTGACGGTCATGAGCATGAGCAGCGTGCCGGCCGTCTCAGGCGAGAGCCCTTGTCCCGCAACGAGGAACGGGTAGCCCCACAGCAGCGCGAAGACGGTCGCGCCGAACTGGGCGGAGAAGTGCGACCACAGCCCCAGGCGCGTGCCGGGCGCGCGCCAGGCCGCCCGCAGGCTGCGGGCGATCGCGCGCACCTTGATCCGGTCGAGCTCGTGGTCGGGGTTCGGGGAGTCCCTGACCAGCACCAGTGCCACCACCCCTGCCACGACCCCGGCGCCGGCCGCAGTCAGGTAGGACGGCGTCCAGCCCCACCGGTGCAGCGCGTAGACGAGCGGCGAGGCGGCCACGAGCGCGCCCAGCTGCCCCAGCAGGCCGGTCAGCTGCGACACCATCGGGATCCTCATCGGAGGGAACCACAGCGCCACGATGCGCAGGAGCGGGACGAAGACCATCGAGTCGCCCATCCCGAGCAGCACCCGGGCCCCGATGCCCGCTGCGAACGAGTCCGCGAACGCGAACGCCAGCTGCGCCGCCGTCATCAGCCCCATGCCGGTCAGGAGCAGGCGCTTGGGCCCGAACCGGTCGAGCAGCGCACCCACCGGGATCTGCATGGCGGCGTAGACGAACAGCTGCACCATCGTGAAGACCGACAGCTGCGTCGCGGCGATGTGGAAGCGGTCGCCGGCGAGCAGGCCCGCGACGCCGAGCGAGCTGCGGTTGAAGACGGCGAGCACGTAGAGCGCGACGGCGCTGCCGTAGACCACCCAGGCCCGGCCACCGCCCATGGGGTACTGGTGGTCTCGGCTGGTCACGGCCGCCATTGTCCCGCAGCCGCGCGACCGGCTGCGGGCCGGGCTAGGTTGCGGTCATGCGCGAGCTCAGCAGGAACGGGCTGACCTTCGACGTCAGCGACGACGGCCCCGACGACGGCTCGGCCGACCCGCCGGTCGCGCTGCTGCTGCACGGCTGGCCGCAGGACCGCCACGCCTGGTCGCGCGTGACCCCGCTGCTCACCGCGGGCGGCCTGCGCGTCGCGGCGTTCGACCAGCGCGGGTACTCCCCGCGCGCCCGCCCCGCCGGCCGCGCGGCCTACCGGATGGGCGAGCTCGTGGCCGACGTCGTCGCGGCGGTCGACGCGTGCGGGGTCCAGCGGGTGCACCTCGTGGGGCACGACTGGGGCGGTGCGGTGGCGTGGGCGGCGGCAGAGCGGTACCCGGAGCGCTTCGCCTCGCTGACGGTCCTGTCCACGCCGCACCACCGGGCGTTCGCCGAGGCGCTGCGCCACCTCGACCAGGCCTCGCACAGCTGGTACATGGCCGCGTTCCAGCTTCCCGTCCTGCCCGAGCTGGTGCTGGCCGGCAGGCTGGAGGGGGTGCTGCGGCGCAGCGGCCTGCCTCCGGAGGACGCACGCAGGTATGCCGCGCGCTTCCGGGAGCCGGGCTCGGCCAGCGGCGGCCTGGCCTGGTACCGAGCCCTGCCGCTCGGCGCCTCGACGCTGTCCGGCCTGCCGAACCCGTTGCGCCGCAATGACTCCCACCACGGGTCCACGACACCCGGACCCGGAACACGCCACCAGCGGATCACCGTGCCGACGACCTACCTGTGGGGTTCGCACGACCCCGCGCTGGGTCGCCGTGCCGCCGAGGCCAGTGGCGACTGGGTGGCCTCGGACTACCGGTTCGTCGAGCTCGACGCCGGCCACTGGCTGCCCGAGACCCGGCCGCGGGAGGTCGCCGCGGCGGTACTCTCGCGAGCAGGAGGTGCTGCGCAGGATGCCTGACCCGACGCTCGCGCAGGTGGCCCAGCGCGCCACGGACCTCGACCGCGCCGCCCGGTTCTACGAGCGGCTCCTCGGCTCCCCTCCCCTGGCGCGGTTCGACCCGCCCGGCCTGCTGTTCTTCTCCCTCGGCGACGGCACCCGGCTGCTGCTCGAGGCGGGCGCCCCTTCGGCCCTGCTCTACGTGCGCGTCGGGGACGTGCGCGAGACCGTCGAGCGGCTGCGGGCGGGCGGCGTCCCGGTGGAGAGCGAGCCGCACGTCATCTTCCGCCACGAGGACGACACGCTCGGGCCCGCCGGGACCGACGAGGTGATGGCGTTCGTGCGCGACAGCGAGGGCAACCTGCTCGGCCTCGTCGCCACCGGCCCGCAGGGGCAGGACTGACCGGGCCCGCGGGGCTCCCCGACCCGGCCCTGGTCGTCCTCGTCGGCCCGACCGGCTCGGGCAAGTCGACCTGGGCGGCCCGGCACTACCGCCGCACCGAGGTGGTGTCCTCCGACGCGCTGCGTGCCGTCGTCGGCAGCGGCGAGTACGACCTCGAGGCCTCCGCGGACGCCTTCGCAGTGCTCCACCAGGTCGTCGCGGCCCGGAGCCGGCGCGGGCTCACGGTCGTCGTCGACACCCTCGGGCTCGACCCGGACACCCGGTACCGGTACCGCGAGATGGGGCGCGCGGCCGGGCTCCCGTGCGTCGCCGTCGTCCTCGACACCCCGGCGTCCGTGTGCCGGGAGCGCAACGCCCGACGCGACCGGCCGGTACCGGCGAAGGTCCTCGCCCAGCAGCTGGCCAGGATGCCGCGCGTCGTCGAGGACGTCTCCGGGGAGGGCTGGGACGCCGTCCTCCACGTCGACGGCTCCGCAGCCGGCACCGGGCCCGCAGCCCCGGGTGGGGACACGCACGGCGGCGGCTCCGGTGCGGGCGCCCGGGGCGCCGTGGCGCAGCCGCCCGGGACGAGCGGCCGTGGCGCGCAGGGGCGCCAGCCGGTCGTCCCGTCCACCGTCACCGCCGTTGCGTCCCAGTGGCACCGCGGCTCGCGCACCGACCGACAGGGCCTGCGCGCAGGGCTGCCCGAGCTCGTCCTGCAGGTCTCGCGCTTCCCGTGGGGCCAGGACCCGGTCGGGTGGCTGCGGGCGGTCGCGCTGGCCGCCGACGAGGTGGGCTTCTCCGGGCTGGCGCTCATGGACCACCTCCTCCAGATCCCGCAGGTGGACCGGGCGTGGGAGCCGATCCCCGAGCCGTGGGTCACGCTGGGCCTCCTGGCCGGTCTGGGCACCTCGCTGCGCCTCGGGACGCTCGTCTCGCCCCTGACCTTCCGCCCCGCTGGCGTCCTCGCGAAGGCCGCCGCCACCCTCGACGTGCTCAGCGGCGGCCGGGCGTTCGTCGGCGTCGGCGCGGGGTGGTGGGAGCGCGAGCACCTCGGCTCCGGTGTCCCCTTCCCACGCACCTCCGCACGCCTCGACCTGCTCGAGGACGGCATCGAGACGATGCGGGCGCTGTGGGCCAGCGGCACGAGGGCGTATGCCGGGCAGCGGGTCTCGCTGCCGGAGACCACGGCGTACCCACGCCCCGTCGGACCGCTGCCGGTCGTCGTGGGGGGCGGGGGCGAGCGGCGCACGCTGCGGGTCGCGGCCCGGCTCGGCGACGCGTGCAACGTCTCGAGCGACCCGTCCACCGTGCGGCGCAAGGTCGAGGTCCTGCACCGCCACTGCGCGCAGGTGGGCCGCGACCCGGCGGAGGTGGCGGTCACCGTGCTCGACGTCCCCGTCGTCGGCCGCGACCGCGAGGACACGTGGCGCAGGGTGGAGCGGCTGCGCGGGCGCACCGCCGCCGCGGCATACGCCCGCTCGCACCACGCCGGGGAGCCGGGGAGCCACGTCGAGCGCTACCGGCAGCTCGCCCGGGAGGGCGTGGACACCGTGTTCGTGGCCCTGCCCGACCTCGCGTCGCCGGACGACCTGGAGCGGTTGGCGCCGGTCCTGCGCGACGGCTGACGGGGCCGGGCACGACGGCCCGGACACGACGAAGGGCCGGGGCGCGCGGCGTCCCGGCCCTTCGTCGTGCTGGGGTCAGGCCGTGGCCGCGACCCCGGTGAGCTGGGTCAGCGCGAACTCGGTGATGCGCACGAGGGCCTGCTTGGCGGACTCGCGGTCGCGGGCGTCGACCGTGATGACCGGGATGTGCGACGGGATGGCGAGCGCCTCGCGGATCTCGTCCGGCCCGAACTCGCCGGCACCGTCGAACTGGTTGAGCGCGACGATGAACGGCAGGCCCTTGGCCTCGAAGTAGTCGACGGCGGCGAAGCTGTCGTCCAGCCGGCGGGTGTCGACCAGGACCACGGCGCCGATCGCGCCCTTGACCAGGTCGTCCCACATGAACCAGAAGCGGCGCTGGCCCGGGGTGCCGAACAGGTACAGCACGAGGTTCTCCGCCAGCGTGATGCGGCCGAAGTCCATCGCCACGGTGGTGGTGTGCTTCGACTGCACCTTGGAGATGTCGTCCTGCCCCTCGGACTCCTGGGTGACCAGGGCCTCGGTGCGCAGCGGGTCGATCTCGGAGACGGCACCCACGAAGGTCGTCTTGCCGACGCCGAACCCGCCGGCCACGACGATCTTCGTCGAGGCGCTGTTGCGGTTAGAGGGCGCGTAGTCCACTGAGAGTCCTTTCGATGAGGGCACGACGCTCGTCCGTCGTCGTGTTCTCGGAGATGGTGGCTCGGGTCTTCAGGTGCCCGACGGTGATCAGGTCTCCCAGGAGGACCCGCGCCACGCCGAGCGGGATGTGGAGCTTGGCCGAGACCTCGGCCACGGACGGGTTCGTGGCGCACAGCTCGACGATGCGACCGGACAGGTCACCCTCCGGCCAGGTCGCGGACTTGGCGGACGGCAGCACCTCGAGGGTTGCCTCGATCGGAAGGTCGACCTTGGCCTCGGTGCGGCCGTGCGTCAGCGCGTAGGGCCGGACCAGGCGGGGTCCGGCGCCCTCCTCACGCTCCTCGGCACTCATCGCACTACCCCGACATCGGGGTCCGGGCAGCCGCGTCGATCATCTGTCCGACGCGGTCGACGAGGACCGCCATCTCGTAGCCGACCTGACCGATGTCGGAGTCCGTACCGGTCAGCGCGGCGAGGTGGGAACCGTCGCCGACGCTCATGAGCAGCAGGTAGCCGAGCTCCATCTCGATGACGGACTGGAGCACGGTGCCGCCCTGGAAGAGACGAGCCGCACCCGAGGCGAGGCTGGCCATGCCGGAGGCGACGGCTGCCATCTGCTCGGCCCGCTCCGGCGGGAGCTGCTCACTGGAGGCCATCGGGAGCCCGTCGGCCGAGACCAGGATGGCGTGCGACACGCCGGGGGTCTCGGTCGCGAACTTGGCCACGAGCCAGTCGTACTCGCCCTTGGGCTGGGCCATGGCGTCAGTGGTGAACATCGGCTTCCTCTCGGTGTGTTCCGTCTTGTGCCTCGGTGCGTGCGGCGCTCACACCGTTCTTGTGGCGGTTCAGGTTGCGGCGGATGGTCTCCGGGTCGCGGCGCGAGCCGGTGGGGGCGACCGTGGGCGTCTCCGGCGTCGGCGCCGAGGCGTCCATGGCGCCGGGGATGAGGTTGCTGCCGGGCCTGCGCATGGGCAGACCTGCCGAGCTCTCCTGCACGGGCTCCTGCTCCTCGATGCGCGCGGCGGCGGACCAGGCCTGGTCGGCCTCGGTCGGCGACCAGTTGTCGGCGGCGGGCTGGGCGCTCCCGTCGGTGAGCCAGTTCGACATCATCGCCCGGAAGATCGGGGTGTCGTTGAGCGGACCGGCCTGGGCGGGCTCACCGTCGGACGAGGCGTCCTGGGCAACCGGCTGCGCCGGCTGCTCCTCGACGGGCTCGGTCTCGGTCTCGACGACCTCGGCCACCGGCTCGACGAACTCCGGCTCGGAGAGCTCCGGCTCGGGCTGTGCGACCTCGGCCACCGCCTCGCCGAGCTCGGGAGTGAAGGCCTCCGACTCGGGCTGGGCGACCAGTGCCTGCGGCTGCTCCACCTGGGGCTGCTCCACCTGGGGCTGGTCCACCTGGGCGACCGGTGTCGCCTCCGCGCCGGGGGCGCCCTGCGCGGTGGCCTCGACCGGGCCGCGGCGACGGGCGCCGAAGAACGAGGAGGAGTGGGCCCGCACCGCCGGGCGGCGGGTCGGCGCGCTCGCGGACTCGTCGGACTCCGGCGGCACCTGGTCGGCGACGGCCGAGCCGGTCGCGCCGGGGACGCGGGTCGGCAGGGCCTCGGCGGTGTCGGCGGACGGTGCCTCCGTGGCGGACTCGGCCACCGGGGACTCGACGACCGGGGACTCGTCCACGGGGGTCTCGTCCACGGGGGTCTGCGCCACCGGCTCCTCGGCCGCCTGGACGGGGGACCCGCCGTCGCCGTCGCGCGGACCGTCGTCCTCGCGGGCGACGGGCTCCTGCTCCGGCGCCTCGGGAGCCGCGGGTGCGGTCTCCGACGCCAGGAGCTCGGCGACCTGCTCGTCGGCGAGGGCCTCGGCGACCCACTCCTCCGGCACGGTCATGTCCGTGGTCTCCGGCACCTCGAGGGCCGCGGCCGGCGCCTCGGGCGTGGCCGGGGTGGCCTCGGCGGGCTCGGCCGCAACCGCGTCGGTGCCGTCCTCGTCGGTGGTCTCCTCGACCGCTGCCTCGCGGGCCTGGGCGGCCTCGACGAGCTTGGCGCGGTGGTCGAGCCAGGCCGACAGGTTCGACGGCATCTGGCGCGGCTCGTTGGCCTCGGCCTCGAGCCGGGCGGCCTCCGCCTGGGCCTTCGCCCGGCCGGGGAGCCAGCTCATGAGGCGCGAGCCCTTGGCGGCGCTCGGGGTGGCCGACGGCGTCGCAGGGGAGTCCTGCTCGCCCTCGGGCGCCACGGAGGGCGCGTCCTCGAACTCGCGGAAGGCCGTGATGCCCGTGGCGCCCGACCGGCGGACCGGCAGGCCCGACGGCGAGAGCTTCGGGGCCGGCTCCTGGGCGGCCTGCTCGGGCGCCGCGTCAGCGGTCGGGGCCTGCGTGGCCTCGGCGGCCGGCGCCGGTGCCTCCTGGGGCGCGACCTCGCCGTGGGCGGTGTCGCTGGGTGCGCTGCCGTCGACGTCGGCGCCGTTGCTGCCGTCGGCGGTGGCGTGGCCGTTGACCGGCGAGCCGTTCGGCTGGGCGCCGCTCGTCTCCGCGCCGTTGGTGGCGGAGCCGTTGGCCGGCGCCTTGTCGGTCGCCGGCTCGGCGCCCTCGATGACGGGCTTGACCGGAGCCGGAAGGGCGGTCGACGCGTTGGGCCCGTGGGCACCCGGGGTGCGGGTGGGCAGGACCTTCTTCGCCGCACCGGGAACCGGGCTCGGACCGGCGAGGCTGGGAGCCCCGCTCGCGCCGCGGACGCGGGTCGGCAGGCCTGACTTCGTGGTGCCACCGACGGCGGGCTGGGCCGGCGAGGCCGGCGTTGCCTCGACCGGCGCCGGGCTCGGCGCGGCCTTGGCGACCGGTCGGGGCTGGCGCTCGAGGGTCGAGCTGTCCGCGAGCAGGCCGGCGGGCAGGTGCACCGAGACGGTGATGCCCATCTTGTCCTCGCCGTTGCGGCGCAGCCGGACGGCGATGCCGTGCCGCTTGGCCAGGCTGCCGACCACGAACAGGCCCATGCGGCGGGCGGTGTCGGCGGTGATGTCGCCACCGTTGGCGAGGCGGTCGTTGAGCGCCGCGAGCTCCTTCGGCGGCATACCCAGGCCGTGGTCGCTCACCTCGATGAGCAGGCCACCCTCGGGCGTGCGGGCACCACGGATCGCCACGCGGGTCGTGGGCGGGGAGTAGGCCAGCGCGTTGTCGACGACCTCGGCCACCAGGTGGATGAGGTCGGAGCCGACGGCGCCGAGGACCTTGTCGTTGGAGGTGTCGCCGATGTCGATGCGCTCGTAGTTCTCGACCTCGGACACGGCCGCACGAACGGCGTCGGAGACCGCGATGGCGCCCGAGACACCACGACGGGTCGACGTGCCAGCGAGCACGAGCAGGGAGTCGGAGTTGCGGCGCATGCGAGCCGCGAGGTGGTCGAGGCGGAACAGGCTCTGGAGGCGCTTGGGGTCCTCCTCGTCGCTCTCGAGGCGCTCGATGAGGGTGAGCTGCTGGTCGATGAGCGAGGTGCTGCGGCGCGAGAGCGTCTCGAACATGTGCCCGACCTGCACCCGCAGGCGGGCCTGCTCGCCAGCGAGGGCGAGGGCCTGGCTGTGCAGGTCGTCGACGGCGCGGGCGAGCTGGCCCATCTCCTCGCGCGTGGTGACGGGGATCGGCTCGAATGCCGGGGGCTCCTCGCCGTCGCGCATGGCGGCGACCGCCGCCGGCAGGCGCTTGTTGGCGATGTCGAGGGCGCCCGAGCGGACGGCGCGGATGGGCGTCAGCAGCGAGCGCAGGAGGCCGATGACGATGACGAGGGCGGCCAGCAGCGCGATGCTGATGAGGCCGGCGTTGACGAGGGCGTCCCGCTGGTGGGTCGCGGCCCGGTCACGCAGGGTCGTCTCGAGGTTCGTGAGCTGGGTGTCGGCGAGGTCGGAGTAGCCGCTGTTGCTGCGCTCGATGACGGCGCCGAGCTGCGCCACGGCGTTCTTGTCGAGGGAGTCCTGCTGCAGCGCGTAGAAGCGTCGCCCGTTCTCGTTGAGGAGCTGACGCACCGCGGTGCCCTCGTCCTCCGGGGCGTTGGACACCAGCCGGGTCAGGGCCGCGGTCTCGGCGCCGACCGAGCCGAGGGCACGCAGCTTGGAGCTCGCGTCGTCGGAGTTGGCGAGGTTGAGCTGCTGGGCGGTCATGGCGCGCTGGGCCGCGATCGCGTCCTGCAGGTTGGCGACGATCTTGGACGAGCCGGAGTCGTCGGCGAGGCCGAGGTTGCCGATGGCGCTGGAGAGCAGGGTCGCGGTGCTGCCCGACTTGTCGATGACGAGGGCGGAGAAGCTCTGCTGGGTCTTGGCCGACCGCACGGACTGGCCGAGGGCCAGGGCGGACTCGGCCTGCTTCTTCACGGCCTCGGGGACGCTGGGCGACTTGATGGCGATGCGCAGGTTCGCCGCGGCCGACTCGTACCTGGTGATGGCGGCGATCTCACCGCCACCACCGATCGAGTCGGCGGCAGCCAGGTGCTGCACCGCGAGGTTGTAGTCGACGATGGGTCGCAGCACCAGCACCGTGTCGGCGCCCCGGGTGAGGGAGCGGGCGGCGTCGAAGTCGGTCTTGACCCGCAGGCCACCGAAGACGAAGGCGAGGATCACGGGCAGTGCCAACGCAGCGGCGAGCTTGCGCCGCAGCGGCCAGTGACCGAACGACCAGCCGGGGGAGACACGGCCGGCCGCCGACTTCAGTCTGGACACAGACTCACCTTCCTCATCACGACACATATCGGGCTCAGTGCAACCTAGGGCCGTCTACGGGTGGCCCGGATAGGCCTGCACAGGCAGTTGGCACCTTCGGACTCCGCACAACTGACCAAACGGACTAGTGCGTCTCGGTGCGTCCGCTCGCGCCGCCCGCGCAGCGCCGAGTATGGAGGTCCGTGGGCCCTCGTGGGGGCTTTCGGCGCCGCCGATCTGCCTGCGGGGGAACGCCGCTCGCCCGCCGACCGCTTGCGGCCGCATCAGGTGGGTATCGTCCGGACATGGGCCACCTGGACGACGCCGACGCCGACGACGGGCGCCACGAGACGCCGACCGAGCGGCTCGACCGCAACGGGGACGAGCTGCTGCGCCTGCTGCAGGAGCGCGGGACCCAGGGCCGAGGCCGCCCGGTCCCGGGGGAACGGGCTGACCCACCCCGAGCGGTCCAGGGCTCGTCACCAGGGGCCGTCACCACCGGGCGAGCAGCAGCTCCAGGAGGGCGCCCTCGACGTCCCGGTCGAGCTCCAGGCCGCGCAGCCCGGCCGCGGCCTCGGCCCCGCCCCGGGCAGACTGCACGAGCTCGAACGCGTCGCGCTTGGTGTCGTACTCGATCCGGGCGCGGTCGAGGACGGCGCGCACCTGCTCCACCGTGCGGTCCCAGCCGTACGGCCTGAGGTCCTCGACCTGCACCGTGAGGCCGGCACCCCCGGCCGTCTCTCCGAGCTCGATCCGCGTGCCCGAGCCGGTCGCGCCGGCCGGCAGCGGCTCCCCGTCGCGGGTGGCCCCCGCCTCGCAGCCGAGGAGCAGCAGGCTCCAGCTGCGCCGGGCCGGGAGTACGTCGGTGTCACCGGACGGGCCCGCGACCCCGAGGATGCGCTCGCCGTCGTCCCAGGTGAGCGTCGTGACCGCGGTCCGCGGCTGGGTGCTGCCGTCGTCCTCCACGAGGTCGAAACGGCCGTCGGCGCCCGGGGCGAGCACCACCTCGACGTGCTCGGGGAGGTCGGTGCCGACCGCCTCGTCGGCACTGCCCGCGAGGGGCAGCAGCCCGCCGGCGCGCAGCAGCACCGGGAGCGTCTCCAGCGGGCGGTGCAGCCGGACCCGCCGGCCACCGCGGTAGACGGTCCCCGTGAAGAGGTCGGTCCACTCCCCTGCCGGCAGCCAGGCCAGCGTGCTGCCGAGCCCGAGGACGTCCTGCTGCGGGCTCGTCACGGGCGCTACCAAGAGCTCGGTCCCGAAGCGGAACTGGGTGGGCACGGCATACGCCTCGGGGGCCTGGGGGTCCTGCCAGTACATCGGCTCGACGAGGGGGGCGCCGTCGCGGGCGGCCCGCGCGTTCATGGTGTGCAGGTAGGGCACGAGCCGGTGCCGCAGCCGCAGGAACGCGTCGATGGTGTCGCGGGCCTGGGCCGGGAAGGTCCACGGCTCCTTGCGGATGAAGGGGTGGAGCGTCGAGTGCAGCCGCATGACCGGCGAGAAGACGCCCAGCTGCACCCAGCGCACCGTGAGGTCGTCGTCGCGGCTGCCGTACCAGTGGCCGCCGATGTCGTGGCTCCACCAGCCGTAGCCGATGTTCGAGGCGGTGCTGGTGAAGTACGGCTGGAAGGCGAGGGAGTCCCAGGTGATGTGCGTGTCGCCGGAGAAGCCGACCGGGTAGCGGTGGCTGCCAGGCCCGGCGTAGCGCGAGAACGTGATCGGCAGCCGGCCGCGGCGGGCCGAGTCGTTGAAGTGCTCGAGGTTGAGCACCCACAGCGGGTCGACGCCGGCAGTGCGGCTGTGTGCCCCCTGCTGCCAGTCCAGCCACCAGAAGTCGACGCCCTCGTCCTCGAGCGGGTGGTGCAGCACCTCGAAGTAGGCGTCCATGAATCGGGAGTCGGTCGGGTCGAACGCGACGGTCTTCCCGCTGTCGGGGTCGATGCCCATCGCCCGGGCCATGGCCGGGTAGGCGTCCTCGAACGCCCGCACCCCGTCGGCCGGGTGCACGTTGAGGGTCACCGCCAGGCCGCGACGGTGCAGCTCGTCGAGGAATGCCGGTGGGTCCGGGAAGAGCTCGCGGTTCCACGTGTAGCCGGTCCAGCCCGTGCCGTACCGCGGGTCGATGTCGACGAGGTGCCAGTCCATGTCGAGGACCGCCACCGACAGCGGAACCCGCTCGGCGTCGAAGGTGTCGAGCAGGTCGAGGTACTCCTGCGCCGAGTAGGGGTGGTAGCGGGACCACCAGTTGCCGAGCGCCCACCGCGGCAGCATCGGCACCGGGCCGGACACGGCATACAGGTCGCGAACGGCGGCGCGGTAGTCGTGGCCACGGACGAAGACGTACAGGTCGACCGATCCCTCGGGCCTTGGCACCGCGTGCCCGTCCTCGACGAGGAACGACGTCGAGTCGTCGAGGACGGCGATGCCGGTGCGGGAGACGACGCCCGGCCCGAGGGGCACGGCGCCGTCGACGTCGTCGAGCGTGCGCGCCGTGCCGCCGAGGTCGTGGGTGGGCTCGCCGTACCGCCACTGCTGGGTGTGCGGGTGGTCGACCGGACCGACGACGGTCACGAGCAGGCCGCTGGGGCTGAAGGGCTGGCCGTCGTAGTCGAGGTGCAGGCACTCGGTGGTGAGCTCGAGGCGGCCGTCGTGGCGCCGGACCTCCACCTCGGGCACGGGCAGGCGCCGGTTGACGGCGAAGACGCTGGCCCGGTCCTCGAACCAGCCCGACTCCGACCACTCCAGGCGCAGCAGGCCGGGCGTCAGGACGGTCACCCGCCACCGGTCGCCCGTGACCACCGCCGCCGGGTCCGCCACGGGGTCGCCGGCCACGGCCAGTCGTGCGCTCACGGGCACCGTCCTTCGTCGTCCGCCGGGAGCGGGGGTGCGGCCGGCGCGAGGGCCACGCTAGCGGCGCCCGTCCGGTCCGCGCTCGGCGGCGATGCTGCGCCCACCCGCCGCGGACGGGACCACTGCGCAGGTCAGGTCCCGCAGCGCGCATACGTTCCCGGGCGGTGGGGGTATGGGGCGGGCGTCGGTCACGGCCGACGGGCCGGGGCAGTTGAACCAGCAGCTGCCCCGGTCCACGACGGCGGTCCGACGTCAGGGTCGGCCGGGCCCGGAGCCGGCCGGCCTCAGAGCTGGCCGGTGTAGACCACGTCGTCGGCGATGTCGGCCAGCTTCCGGTTGGTGTCCTGGCTGCGCCGGCGCAGCAGCTCGAAGGCGGCCTGCTCGTCGAGCCGGTGGCTGGCCATCACGATGCCGATGGCCGTCCCGATACGACGGCTGCTGCGCAGGGCGATCTCGAGGTTGTCGGCGCGCTGCTGGTCCTCCGCGGCCTGCAGCGCGATCGCGGCGTGCGCGGCGAACACCTCGGACACGAGCACGTCCCCCGGCGTGAAGGCGTCCGGGCGGGCGGCATACACGTTGAGCGCACCCACGGCGCCCTCCCGCACGAACAGCCGGTGCGACAGCATGCTGCGCACCCCCGTCTCCGCGGTGACGCGCGAGGCGAACCGCGGCCAGCGGCCGTCGCAGCCGAGGTCACCGGTCGCGTAGGACTCGCGGTCGAGCAGGCCGTCGATGCACGGGCCCTCACCGGTCTCCCCCTGGATGCGGTCCACCGCCTCGGGCAGGTCGCCCGTCGTGGCCAGGGTGCTGAAGACCTCGCCCCGGCGCACGGTGATGGACGCGTGGTCGGCGCGGATGATCGTGACGGCGAGCTCGCAGACCGTCTGAAGGGTGCCCTGTCGGCCGCCCTCGGCCTGGACGGCGTGCACGAGCTCTGAGAAGTACCGGGCCAGGTCGTGCTCTGGCGCCGGGACGAATCGACTCATCGAAAACGTTCTCCGAGGAAGCGACGGTTCGCCCGACCGGCACGTGGTTTGGCCGCTGGCGCTCCCGCGGGCAGGACTCTACTGAAAGCAGCCGACGGCGTGGAGCCAGGTCACCCGCACTCCGCTCGCGGGGACCGGTGGCCCGGTGGTCCAGGGCGAGTCAGGCGCCCTCCTGCTCCGGTGTGGCGTCGCGCTGGTCGCGCGCGTGCCTCTGGTCGCGCGCGGCACCGCCGCGCCCGTCCCGGCTGGGCAGGTCGCCGGTGAGGGCCACGTCGGCGGCGATGTCGCGCAGCTTGCGGTTGAGGTCCTGGCTGGCGCGGCGCAGGCGGTCGAAGGCCTCGTCCGAGGACACGAGGTCACGCGCCATGAGGATGCCGATCGCCGTCCCCACCTGGCGGCTGCTCGTGAGCGCCGCCTCGAGGTTGTCCACGTCCTGCTGGTGCACCGCGCTCTGGACCGCGAGCGCGGCGAAGGGTGCGAAGACCGAGGCGGTGGCGAGGTCGGCGGCCGCGAACGCCCCGGGCTTGTGCGAGTACAGGTTGAGCGCCGCCTCGTCGTCCCCGCCGATCGGCAGTCGCAGCGCGAGGATGCTCCGGACACCGGTCTCCGCCACGCACCGTGGGGCGAAGTCGGGCCAGCGCTCGTCGGCCTCCAGGTCCTCCACCAGGGTCGCCGAGTCGCCGGTCGCCGCGTCGAGGCAGGGACCCTGACCCGTGTCGTACTGGATCCGGTCGACCTCGGTGGGCAGCTCGCTGGACGAGGCCACCGTGGTGGGCCGCCGCCCCGGCCTCAGGAAGGTCACCGAGCAGGCCTCGCTGTCGGGCACGGCCTTGGCGACGAACCGCACGACGCGGTCGGGGTCGGGCGGGGTGCCGGCCCCGTTGCCCAGCGCCGTGGCGAGCTCGGCGAACTCCTCGCCGAGCACCGCGGTCCAGCCCTGACGACCCTCCGTCTGCTCGGCCACCGGTCACCTCTCTCCTCGCTGCCCGTGCCCCCCGTCACGACATGCGTTCGAACTCGCGGACCAAGCGTAATCGGTGCGCGTGGCGCCCGGAATGCCGCGCTTGCGGTTGCCGGATGCCTTGTGGGGTGTTTGGGTGGAGACGGCAGAGTGGTCCAACAGTGGCGCCAGCCTTCCCTGCCGGAAGGACGTCCTCATGGACACCGCCCCCGTTTCTGCACGTCTCTCGCCAGTTCCCAGCGAGCCGCAGGCCCCGGCACCCCGCCCGCTCGAGCCGTCCGACAGCGCCCGCCGCGAGCCGCCCGAGCGTCCGCACCACCACAGTGCCGCGCACCAGGAGGCCGAGCAGCTGCTGCTGTCCCTCGCCGGACAGCTGTCGTCCGAGGACCGCCGCGAGCTCGAGCGGCAGGTCGTCCTGCTCACGCTCGACCTCGCCGACCGTGCGGCCCGGCGGTACCGCGGCCGCGGCCTGGAGTTCGAGGACCTGCGCCAGGTGGCCTCGCTCGCCCTGCTCAAGGCCGTGCGCGGGTTCCGTCCCGGGCGCGGCCCGGGCTTCGCTGCGTATGCCGTGCCGACCATCTCGGGGGAGCTCAAGCGGTTCTTCCGGGACACCGGGTGGGCCGTCCGGCCCCCGCGCCGACTGCAGGAGACACGCGCCCGGGTCCTGCGCTCGGAGGAGGAGCTGCGCCAGGACCTGCAGCGTGAGCCCACTCGAGACGAGGTGGCGAACGCCGTCGGCCTCGACCTCGCCGGCCTGGAGGAGAGCGCCGAGGCGGCCTCGTGGTTCAGCACGAGCTCCCTCGACGCACCGGGGGGCGACCACGCGGTCGAGGTGCCCGACGTCTCCGACGCGTACGCCGACCTCGACCGCAGCGACGCCCTCGGTCGCGCCCTGGACACCCTCGACGCGCGCGAGCTGGCGATCGTGCGCATGCGCTACGTCGAGGAGCGCACCCAGTCCGACATCGGCGCCGCGATCGGCGTGAGCCAGATGCAGGTCTCCCGGCTGCTGGCGGCCACGCTGGAGCACCTGCGCGTCACCATGGTGGAAGCAGACGCCGTTGCCTGAGACGGTCCCGAGACAGAGGCTCGCGGTGCAGGCCGACGTGGACCCCGAGGCGGTCGCCTTCGCCAGGGAGGTGGGCCGCCAGCACCGGCGGCTGCAACGGCTGATGCACGACGTCCTCACGGCGGGCGACGGCGCGTGGGAGGACGCGTGGCATCAGCTCCGTGCCTTCCTCGCTGCCCACGAGGCGGCGGAGCGGTCGGTCATGCACCCGTTGTTCCGGGCGAGGGACCGCGACGACGCGTCCGTCGTCGACCGGGTGGCGGAGGAGGAGGACATCGCCCGTGCAATGACCACCCTCGAGCAGGTGCCCCGGGCGGACGGCTGGTTCCGGGCACCGCTGCTCGCGCTGTGCGAGCTCGTGACCGCCCACTCGCACCGCGAGGAGCACGACGAGCTGGCCGGTTTCCTGCACCGCATCACCGAGGACGACGCGGTCGAGCTCCTCGAGGTGCTGCTCCTGGTCGAGCATGTGGCCGGCACGCTGGCGGAGCAGTCGCCCGACCACGGCTTCGCGGACCTGCTCGACCTCGCCGAGGACGAGCTGGACCGCCTGTTGCTGGCCTCACGCGGCCGCGGACCCCGGACGAGCTGACCCCCGTCACCGCCGGGGGTCAGTCGTCCTCGCGGTCCTCGGGCACGCCGCCGCTGGCCGTGTCGTTCTCGGCCCCGCCGGACCCGCCCTCGCTGTGCGAGCCGGGGCCGCCGTCGGGCTCCGTGGACCCGGGAGCCGGGGCACCCGCGTCGGTGGTGGTCTCCTGGCTGTCGGCGTTCTCGTCGTGCGCACCGGTCGATGCCGTCATCGGCCTGCCTCCTTCACGGTCGACGTCCGGGGCGGGCGCCGCGGACGTCTTCACCTACCCGGACGGCCTTGCGGCAAACGCGATGCGGCGTCGGCGGCCCTGTCAGGCGCCGCGGGCGACGGCCACGCTGGACCGGCGGGGCGCCGGGCGTTTGGTAGGCCCCGGGCCGGGTAGAGGACCCCACCAGCTGTCCCGTCCCGGAGGAGCCCCCTGTGTCGAACGACGCCATCGTCATCCTGCGTGAGGACCACAAGGAGGTCCGCGCCCTGTTCCGCGAGTTCCGGCGCAAGGACGTGACGCAGGCCCGCAAGGGCCAGATCGTCGCCAAGGTCGTCGAGCTGCTGACGGTGCACACCTACATAGAGAACGAGGTCATGTACCCCGAGGTGCGCCGGCTGCTGCCCGACCTCGAGGACGACGTGCTCGAGTCGTACGAGGAGCACCACGTCGCCGACGTGCTCGTCACGGAGCTGAGCACCATGCAGCCGTCGGACGAGCGGTTCGACGCCAAGACCACCGTGCTCATCGAGTCGGTCACGCACCACATGGACGAGGAGGAGTCGGACTGGTTCCCCAAGGTCCGCGAGGGACTGGGCCGTACGCAGCTGCGCGAGCTCGGTGAGAAGCTGCTGGCCGCCAAGGAGCGGGCGCCCCGCTCCCCCGCGCAACCCAGCGCGCTGAAGAAGGCCGTCGACGCCGTCGTGTCCTGAGACCGGGACGCCTGGAGGGATGCGCCAGCCGGGTCGCCTCGGCCAGGCGTCCCGACTAGCGCAGCGCCTGCTCGATCATGAGCACGGCGAGGAAACCCACGTAGAAGGTGGCCGACCCGAGGGCGGTCTCCCCCGACTCGTGCGCCTCGACCAGCAGCTCCTCGGTGGCCAGGTACATGAAGGCCACCGCCCCGAACGCCAGGACCCCGGCGAGCACGACGGGCGACACCCCCGCCAGCAGCCATACCCCGAGGAACGCACCCGCGACGCTGAGGAGGGAGAGCAGCAGCGGCAGGACGAGACGGACGGTGCGTGAGGCCTCCGTCCCCAGCGACCCCGCGAGCGAGAGCCCGACGAAGAGGTACTCGATCGCGAGCGCGATGGCGAGCAGCACCCCGGTGTGACCGCCTGCCGTGAAGCCGGCGCCGAGAACCAGTCCGTCGATGAGGAAGTCGATCGCCGTGGCGCCGATCATCCCCATCGGGAGGGAACCCCCCGAGGCGCGTGTCGTCGGCCGCGACTCGAGGCGGTCGGTCACCGCCCGCATCCCGAACATCACGGCGATGCCCAGGCCGAAGCCCACCACCGCCACCAGCCCGCTCTCGCGCACGACCTCAGGGAGCAGCTCGAGCGCGGCCGCCGCGATGACCACGCCCGCGGCGAAGTGCTGGAGCGCGCTCGTCAGCCGCGCCCCCGGCTGGCGCACGGTGGCCGTCACACCTGCGCCGCCGGCTGCCGCGACGGGAACGCCGGTCAGCACCAGGTCGACCACCTGCACCGTGTCCACCCCTCTCGGTTCCCCGTCCACTCGAGCCGCCCGGCCGGGACTCTCCACATCGTGGACCAGCCGCGAGCACCTCGCCGGTCGGGCGCGGCCCGTCGGGGTGCCCGGTGGGCGCGCCCCAAGCTGGGTGCGCAACCATCGTCGGGTCAGCAGTACCGCGGGAAGGAGGGTTGCCATGGGTCGTGACGGCCGAGTCGGGCGCCCGCTGATGTCCGGGCGGTCCAGAGCCCGCGCAGCATCCCTCCTCCTGGTCCTCGCCGCCGTGGTCGTGGTCCTCGGGGCGCTGGCGTTCCACCAGAGCAGGGCCGGGAGCCTGGACCGCGCCGTCGACGCCGCCGTCATCGCGGGGTACGGCGGCCACGCCGCCGCAGCGGTCTGGCTGGCTGCGCCCGGCGCGGGGCTCCCTGCCGCGCTCTGCACGGCAGCCGTCGCCCTGGCCTGCCTGGCTGCCGGGCGGACCAACGGAGCAGTGCTCGCCGTAGGGGCCGTCTGCCTGTCGGTCGGTGCGGTCGAATGGGTCCTCAAGCCGCTGGTCGGCCGCACCTACGACGGGTTCCTGGCCTTCCCGAGTGGTCACACGACGACCGTGTTCGCGCTGGCCGCGAGCGTGGGCGTCCTGGTGCACCCCTCAAGCACGCACGGGGCGTGGCGGTCCCGGACTGCGGTCGCAGCCGCTGTGGTCCTGGCCTGCGTCGTCGCGTCCGCCGTCATCGCCCTGCGGTGGCACTACTTCACCGACACGGTGGCCGGGGCGGCTGTCGGGGTGGGCACGGCCACCGGCCTCGCACTCGTGCTGGACACCCCGGTGGCGCGAGGACTCATCGCCAGGGCAGCGAGCAGGGTGCAGGGTCGCCAAGGGGCGTAGCGCCGGGCCGGAGCGGGACCACGCGGGTCGCCTCCCCACGGCTGGCACGGGTGCGTGACCATCGCCCGTGCCGATGAGCCGCCGGAGCGGGCGTCGGCCTCAGGCGCGTCCGCCCGCGCTGACGTCGACACGACCGCGCGCCCTGCCCCTGACCAGCTCGACGAGGTCCGCCGGGTCGTCCGTGATGAAGAGCAACGGCCTGGTGCCGAAGCGGTAGCCCGGTCCGAACTCCTCCTGGGCCAGGCTGAGTGCTTCCTGGTCGAGCAGGCTCCGCTCCTCGGCGTCGAGACCCTCCTCCTCGGCCTCTGCGTCGGTGAGGGGCCGGAACTCGTCCGTCACGCGCTCCCCCGTGACCTCGATGCAGACCCGCGTCTGCGTGGTGAAGCTGATCGTGCCATCGGGCATCCCGCGGCCGCTGCCCACTGCGTGGGCCCCGGCGATCTCGGTCCAGGCCAGCTCCACAGGACCCAGGTGGCGCCACCGTGCGAACCGCCCAGGGGTGAAGGTCAGGCCGGTGGTGGTCGCGTCCACCGACACCGCGACCGATCGGCTCCCGAAGGCCGCAGCCATTGCGCTGGGTCGGCGCCACAGGCCCCCGTCGTACGCGCGCCAGACCCGGCCCCACCACAGCCCGTACGAACCCGACTGCAGTCCGCGACGCCTCCGCGTCCGTCGCCGCACGTAGAGCTGTCGCAGCCCGTACCCGGCCAACGGCAGGATGAGCAGGCCGGTCAGTGCGGGCCCGTCTTCGGAGCTGATCCGCAGGGCACCCGCCACGACGGCGACGGCGGGCCAGATCCAGGCCCATCTGCTCAGGTTGCTGCGCACGACTCCCCTTGGGCCACTGTCCCTGTCAGCGCCCCAGTGTGCCCCCTCCACGCGCCTCACGTACCCGGTTCCGGGCACGGCGGTGAGCTGCCCGGCGACCACGACCGGCTCGGGATCGGGAGCGGACGGCCGAGGGCCCCGGATCCGGGGATCCG